>JACFNA010000011.1:7408-35449 GCA_019455085.1 Chitinophagaceae bacterium | reverse complement strand
ATTTCCACCATATCCGAACTGTTCAGAAAGAAGTGAAAGCCCTAAATATGCAGTGATCAGGCCTCCCACAATCAACACAACCACCTGCACTACATCCGTATAACCGATAACCTTCATTCCTCCTAATGTTACAATTATCGAAAAGACCGTCAGCCCGATAATGCCTACTGTAAAACTTATCCCCGAAATTGAAGAAATCGCTAACGCCCCTAAATAAATGATTGAAGTAAGGTTCACAAACACATAAACAAGCAACCAGAAGACAGCCATAACAGTACTCACCTTGTCGCTGTATCTTGTTGCAAGGAACTGAGGCATCGTGTAAATTTTATTCTTCAAATAGATAGGAAGAATAAAAACAGCCACCAGTATCAATGTCGCCGCGGCCATCCATTCATAGGATGAAATTGCCAGCCCCAACGCAAAGCCGGACCCACTCATTCCGATAAAATGTTCTGCTGAAATATTTGATGCAATCAGAGAGGCACCAATAGCCCACCAGGTCAGGGACCCTTCTGCCAGAAAAAAATCTTTGGCCTCCTTCCCGACAATGGCTTTCTTGCGATAAACATAATATCCATAAATAGACACTCCAATAAAATAAAGGAGAAATACCAGGTAGTCTGCAGGTTGAAGCGTATTCAATTTTCTACGATTTAAGAGTTAGTATGTTGGTGATATGATTAATCTATTTATGAGCAAACTTTAATTCTACAGATGATTAACTCTTTCTCTTCTCAGGAGTGGATTCCCGAATCACAAGGCTGGGCGTGAGCACCACCTTCTGTGGTTCTTTTTTCTTCTTCTGAATCTGCTCCAGCAAGATCTTTACCGCATTCTTTCCTATACCTTTTATTGGCTGGGAGATAACCGTAATAGCAGGCGAAGAAAGCCTGAAAAGGTTATTGTCGTCAAAGCAAATGACGCCCAGATCAACACCTACTCTCTTCTTAAGCCTTCTCAACGCCTCCAGGCCTATTATTCCCAGATTATTAGAGGTAAACAACACCGAATCGATATCATCCTTGTCCCTAATAAAATCCTCTATCTCTTTCAAAACTTTTTGAGATGAATATTTGAAGGGAATCTTTTTGACACAATCCGGGTAAAACGGGATCTTATACTTTCTCAATGAGGCTTTATATCCTTCAAGACGTTCCTGGTGCTGAATTTGCTCTGTATCGCTGGTAATGATTGCAATCTTGCTATATCCCTGTTTTACCAAATGCGCTACGCTGTCGTATGCTCCTTTATAGTTGTCAAGGGTAACCGAACTTGCATTTAAATCCGGGAAAAACCTATCTATTAATACATAAGGAGTCCCTCCTTTTTCAAGTTCGCGGATTTCAGGCAGCATACTGTCTGTCGGGGCAATGATATAGCCATCCATTTGCTTCCCAATTAAAGCGCTTAACACATCCCTTGACTTACCTTCATCGTTCTGGCTGCTGCAAAACATCACCGTGTAACCATACTTGTTCGCTTCTTCTTCAACTGTTTTCGAAATATTTCCAAAGAAAAAGTTAGAGATATCGTCCACTATCAACCCAAGGGTATTCGTTTTTCCTGTCCTGAGGCCTTTTGCAAACTGGTTGGGGCTGTAATTGAGTTCCTTTGCCACCTTCTGAATCTTTTCTATCATCTCCCCGCTAATCTTGCGATCGGGGCCATTCCCATTCAGCACAATAGACACAGTAGTTATAGAAACTCCTGTTTTCCGGGCAATGTCTTTTATCGATACTTTTTTCATGTAATTGGTTTTTTCATTTAAAACAACCAAATATCACATATTATAAAAGATAATCGTTACACTCAAACTACCTCCACTCAAATCTCTCAATGCTGTTAATAGCCCTATACACCTTGCCACATCTGCCTGTTCACCACTCATCCATAATTTCAGACACCAATACGGGCCTGTTTTCCTTCAGGGATTTTCGGGCAGCATAGGCAACGGCAGTTGCCGAAATAATATCCTTATCCAGAATCGGAAACTCCGCATCTTTGACTAACGCATTCACAAACCCTTTCAGCTCTAACAAATAACTGGTTTCATATCGCTCTGAAAAATTATTCAGAGGAAGGGCCTGACTTATGGAGGATTGGGTATAGATCACATTCTGATTATACAGGTTGTTCTCTACAGCGATCATTCCTTTATCACCAAAAATTTCAATTCTCTGATCATAACCATACACTGCCCTTCTGCTATTATCTATCAGCGCATAGGTATCATCTTCAAATACCAGGTTAATCAGGCAGGTATCTATATCTCCTGCTTCCTCCACTTTCTTATCTATGAAAGCCATCCCTCTCGCATAAACTTCCCTAACCTCTTTACCTGAAATGTAGCGGGCCATATCAAAATCGTGAATCGAAAAATCCATAAACATACCCCCCGAATGCTCGATAAAGCCAACCGGCGGCAGATCGGGGTCTCTATTGGTAATCTTGATTACCTGAATATCGCCAATCACATTCTTTGTTACAGAATCTCTGGCCTTTGAAAAATCAGGATCAAACCTTCGGTTGAATCCTATCATGAGTTTCACCCCTCTCTTCTCTGCCTTTTTAAGCAATTCAATTGTAACTGACAGCGAAAGGTCAAGAGGTTTTTCGCAAAAAATATGCTTGCCTGCTTCCAGAGCTTTTTCTATCAACTCCGCATGTGTACTGGTGGGTGTACAAATAACCACCGCATCAATTTCAGGCTGTGCAAGGACTTCATCACTATCATTGCTAAAAGCAATACCGGGATATTCTTCTACAAACTTATCCCGTTCGTAAAAACGATCAGAGACCGCCACCAACACCGCATCCGGAATTGCCTGGTACAAATGACGCAAATGAATCTTACCCATCCGCCCAAGCCCGATTAATGCTATTTTCCTTTTCATAATAATTTGGATTTCCGCCGCCGGATTTATACACGAAGTCTATACAGCTTTTTTAAGAGAAATATCTATTTCACTCAGTCTTACAGGCTCTCCTTTTCGCATTGACATATTCGCACCATACGCTATCAACGTAGCCTGTAATGCATCTTCAACTCCCGATGGGATTGGTGAATCATTCTGTAACACATCAATAAACGCCTCCATTTCTTTCTGGTAGGATTTTGAATATCTGTCCATAAAGAAGTCGAGTGGCAGAGCGTGATGAATACCCGTTTCATCGAACAGTACATTCTGATTGTGCAGATTATTCCCCACACGAATCATACCCCCTTTACCAAAGATTTCAAGCCGTTGATCATACCCATACACGGCCTTCCGGCTATTGTCAATGACTGCATAAGTATCATCTTCAAAAATCAGAGTGGTCAATGCAGTATCAATGTCTCCGGCTTCTCCCACAGCCCGATCTACCACCACTAACCCTCTTGCATACACTTCTTTTACCTCCTTCCCCATAATATATCTGGCCATATCAAAGTCATGAATAGCCATATCCATAAATAACCCTCCTGAATTCCTGATATAATCGATGGGGGGTAATCCCGGATCGCGGCTGGTTATCTTCACAATCTGAAGGTCTCCTATTCTACCTTCGCGAACAGACTGACGGGCAAGCATAAAGTCAGGATCAAATCTTCGGTTAAATCCAAGCATCAGTTTGACTCCGGATACCTTTGCCATTTCAGCCAGTGCTATTGTCCTGCTCAATGAAAGATCCATAGGCTTTTCGCAAAAAATGTGTTTTCCATTCCTTGCCGCCAACTCGATCAAATTTGCATGAGAACTTGTCGGCGTACATATCAATACGGCATCAATATCCTGTCTGGTTATTACATCCTGTGCCTCCGGCGAGAAGAAAAGGCCCGGGTACTCTGCATTAAACCGGGATGCTTCAATTTGCGGATCAGCCACGGCAATAATTCGTGCACCATCAAGATGCTGATTGATATTACGGAGGTGAATCCTGCCAAT
Source organism: Chitinophagaceae bacterium (assembly GCA_019455085.1). Taxonomy (GTDB): domain Bacteria; phylum Bacteroidota; class Bacteroidia; order Chitinophagales; family Chitinophagaceae; genus Ginsengibacter. Next base: position 31,520 of record JACFNA010000011.1, on the reverse strand, counting down.
CCTCCCCATTCCCAATAAACCGATTTTAATTTGATTCATTTCACTATTATTTTAATTTGTTTATCTATTCACAATCCGATTGACTTCAGGAACAGGCGGTTATTTTCTGCACACTGCTTTGGCTTACCCATTCCCGGTAACACATCCTGCTCCACTACAATCCAGCCATTATATCCTTTATTTTCAATAAACTCTTTAATCGATGCAAAGTCCACATCGCCCTTGCCCAACTCACAGAATACACCGTGCTGAACGGATTGGAAATAATCCCATCCATTCCTCACAGAATCCCGCGCTACTTCAGGAGAGAAATCTTTGAAGTGTATATGCCATACGCGATCCCAATATTTTTCAAGCAACTCCAGCGGTTTGCTTCCACCACCAAAACGATAGTGCCCGGTGTCAAAACAAAGGCCTACCAACCCGGGGTCGGTCAGTTGCATAAACCAGTCAATTTCTTCAGGAGTTTCAATATATCCACCGCAATGGTGATGAAACACTGTACGCATCCCATATCGGGATTTTACTTCATGCGCAACCTTCTCTGCCCCCCGCGCAAATGTTTTCATCTGCGCTTCATCCGGTTTCATTGTATTATCAATTCTTCCGGCATTCTTTGTCCTCACTTCCACAGTTCCATTGTCATCTGCCAACACAATGAATGCATCCTTATAACCAGCCTCATTCATCAGGCCTGCCACCTTCAGCGCTTTTTCCACTCCTGATTCATGGGCTGCTGCATCCGAAAGAGCCACCGGGACAAAAGCTCCCAGCAGGCTGAGTTGTCGCTTCGATATCTCAGAATGAAGCCTTGCCGGATCTGTAGGCATAAAACCCCAATCGCCAAGCTCGGTTCCGATATAACCTGTTTCAGCTATCTCATCTAACACCTGACTATAACCGACAGCCTTTCCTTCTAAATCAAACTCTAATGCTCCCCACGAACATGGTGCATTTGCAATCTTTATTTTTCCTTCCATAGTATTTATTAAAATTTTCTTGTCCATTCTTTCGGCCAGCGTTCAATAACCACTTTAGTCTGAGTAAAGAATTCTATTGCATGACGGCTCTGCCCATGCAGATCACCAAAAAAGCTATCCTTCCATCCGCTAAAAGGAAACTGAGCCATCGGCGCAGCTACCCCTATGTTAATCCCCACATTACCGGCCATCGCCTGATTTCTGAATTTTCTTGCACTTGCCCCACTGCTGGTAAACAAACAGGCCATATTTCCGAATTTTCCTCTGTTTATATAGGCAATTGCGTCTTCCACGGTCTTCATGTGGAGCAAACTCATTACCGGGCCGAAGATTTCTGTTTTCAACAGTTCACCCTCCAGAGGAAGGTTCTCAATGATAGTAGGCCTGATGAAATTCCCCTGCTCATACCCTTTTATAGTCGCACTTCTACCATCGAGCAAAACAGAACCTCCTTCTTTTTCTCCTTGCGCTATGAGCCCCTCAATCCGCAACTTGCTTTCACGGGTGATAACAGGCCCCATTTCAACCCCCTGATTCAACCCATACCCTACACTCCGTGCTTTTGATGATTCATACAAAGCTTCTCTGATCTTTTTGTTGTCATCTACTGTGATGACCACTGATGCAGCCAGGCAGCGCTGGCCGGCACATCCATACACACTATCACTGATAATTTGTGAAGTCATTTCGATATCCGCATCAGGCAAAACCACCACAGGATTCTTTGCTCCTCCCTGAGCCTGCACCCTCTTGCCGGATGCTGCTGCACGCGAATACACATACCTTGCCACTGGCGTGCTTCCTACAAAGCTGACAGACTTAATATCAGGATGATCCAGTATTGCGTCTACTGAGCCTTTGCCTCCATGCACCATATTTAGCAGCCCTTTTGGTATATCCAACTGGTCAATGAGTTCGAAAATCTTCATCATTGTCAAAGGCACTTTCTCTGAAGGCTTTACCACCATACTGTTTCCACAGGCAATGGCATACGGCAGAAACCAAAAAGAAATCATAGCCGGAAAATTAAAAGGTGCAATACACGCCGTAACTCCGAGTGCCTGCCGGATCATGTATTCATCGATACCTGTGGCTACATTCTCGAGAAATTCACTTTGCAGTAACATCGGCGCCGCGGAGGCTACTTCTACATTTTCAATAGCCCTTTGTATCTCCCCTTTCGACTCTGCGAGTGTTTTGCCTGATTCCATGGTAATGGTAGCTGCCAGTTCATCTGTATGCTGCTCCAGCAAGTATTTCAACTTAAAAAGAGGCTGAATCCTTTTTAAAACAGGAAGGTCTTTCCATGCCAGATAGGCTTCATGTGCGCAGGCCACTGCATGTTCCACATCGGTTGCGGTCTTATCACCTGTAGGTACTTTGGCCAGCACCTCCATTGTAGCCGGGTTAATTACATCAAGGACCTCGCCAGACACACTATCTACCCACTCCCCATTGATATAGTTTTTAAGAATGTTCATGTCGTTTTTTAGTTTTATTACAGATAATATTTTTGCTTTCTTTTGTTTTGTTTCATTTTTTCAAAACCTGCTTTGACCGTCTTCACGGTCGAAACCTGTGCAATCGGCACTTCCCACCAGGCATATCCCTCCACACTCTTTTCCCTTGGAGTTTCAATGTACACCACTGTGGTCTTCTCAATCTTTTTGGCTTCTGCCAGTGCAGCCTCAAACTCATCCATCGTTTTCGTCCGAAACACATGTGCACCCAGACTTTCTGCATTAGTTGCCAGATCCACCGGCAGATTACCTCCCGTAAGCTTCCCTGTTTTTGCACTCCTAAACCTGTACTCTGTGCCAAATCTCTGTGTGCCCAAAGAGGACGACAACCCCCCAATGCTTGCATACCCATGATTATTAATCAGGATAATTGTAAGTTTATAACCCTCCTGAATAGACGTGACTATCTCCTGCGCAAGCATCAGATAACTGCCATCACCTACCATCACATATATCTCCCTGGAAGGGGCCGCCATTTTCGCCCCCAGTCCTCCGGCAATCTCATACCCCATACAGGAATATCCATACTCCAGATGGAACCCCTTATTATTCCGGGTTCTCCAAAGTTTATGGAGATCACCCGGCAGGCTGCCGGCCGCACACAGTACCACATCCTCCGGTGCCGAAAAATTATTCACTGCACCGATAACCTCTCCCTGGGTAGGATGCATTCTGTCCGCGGGTGTATATATCCGGTCCACTGCACTGTCCCAGTCCCGATTCGCCTTTCTGACCCTGGCATCATAAGCTTTTGACACCCTGAAATCTTTCAGTTGTCTGATAAGTTCTCTGATAGTTTCGCGTGCATCGCTAACCAGCGACAAGGCCCCCTGTTTGTGCGAATCAAATTCAGAGATATTGATATTGATAAACTGCACCTTTGGATTTTGGAATCCCCCCTGGGATACTGAAGTAAAGTCACTGTACCTTGTGCCGATACCAATTACCAAATCTGCTTTCTCACAGGCTTCAATGGCTCCGGGTGTACCCGTCACACCTACGGCTCCCAGGTTTTGTGGTTCATTATAATTAAGGCTGCCCTTTCCGGCATAAGTTTCCACCACGGGAATACCTGTCATATTTACCAGCTTCTTTAGCTCTCCACAAGCTTCACTATAAATTACACCTCCACCCGCAATGATTACCGGACTTTTGGAACGGGTTATCAATTCAATTGCTTTTTTCAGCAATTCTTTATCCGCTCTCGGCCTGGCAATATGCCATACTTTCTTACTGAAAAAATCTACCGGAAAATCATGAGCTTCAGCCTGCACATCCTGTGGCATTGCAAGCGTGACTGCGCCTGTTTCTGCAGGAGAGGTAAGTATTCGCATTGCCTGCTGCAACGCAGAGATCAACTGCTCCGGCCGGTTAATCCTGTCCCAATATTTGGAAACCGGTTTAAAGGCATCATTAACAGATATGTCTTTTGAATACTGATATTCCAATTGTTGCAGTACCGGGTCAACCAGCCTGCTGGCAAAAAAATCTGAAGGCAGAAGGAGTACAGGTAATCTGTTTATGGTTGCCGTAGCAGCACCTGTTACCATATTTGTTGCCCCGGGCCCTATGGATGATGTGCATACGAATGCTCCCATCCTGTTTTTAACTTTTGCATAAGCTGTGGCCGTATGTACCATTGCCTGCTCATTCCTCACCTGGTAATACCTGAATTTTGGATTCTGGAACAAAGCCTCTCCAATTCCTCCTACATTCCCATGTCCAAATATGCCAAGGCACCCGGCAAAGAAAGGCGTTACCTTTCCATCTCTTTCGACATACTGATTTTGCAGGAATTCTATCGTAGCCTGCGCAGTAGTAAGTCTCCTGGTTTTTATTGCCATAATATTAATTTATTACCTGAATATCTTAGTTTCACCATTACTGTTATACCTCTTTCCCTGTGCCCGCTTTTCTTTACATCCGTTCTCATACAATGACTTTGCACAATCATTGCGGAGCTCAGGCCAAACCTCCTTTTGCTGTGACAAAATCCATCAACTCCTCATAATAAGGCATGTCATTTGCACAACCGGGTTTCTGCACCACCCATGCCCCACAGGCGTTACCCAGCCTGCAAGCCTTATACACCTCCCAGCCTTTGAGATACCCGAAAATGAATCCACTCGCAAACGCATCACCTGCACCCAATACATTGATCACCTCCACCGGGAAGCCTTTCACATCTTCTACCCTGCCATTCTTATAAAATACAGAACACCCCTTTGCTCCTCTTTTCACAATGAGCATCTCCGGGCCCGAACTGATTATTTTTCTTATTGCTAAATCCAAATCGCCTTTTATTTCCGGGGCTGATATTTGTTGGTCCACAATTTTCAACTGGTCTTCAGTGGACAATGTGGTAGCCAATATCTCTTCCTCTGTCCCGATTGCAATTTTCACCTTGGGCAGAATAGCTCTCACCATCAGACCAAAGGATCGCACATCGTCCCACTGATCGCTCCTGAAGTCGATATCCAATACGACATCTGTCTTATTCTCAAAAGCCTGCTCTATAGCATAAAAAACCGCGCTCCGGCTTGGTTCAATATTTAGTGCCGTGGCAGAAATTTCCAAGATGCTATATTCATGTATTCTTGCGGCTATTACATCATCAATTGTAATGCGGCTATCTGCCGCATTATCTCTGTAATACACCAAAGGGAACTTATCAGGAGGCTGGATACCTAATACTACTGCACTGGTTCTGGCCCCTTTTACACGTACCACAGGTTGAATGTGTACCTTCTCCCTTTCCAGAAAATTCAGTACAAAGTCGCCCACCTTATCATTACCAATCCCCGTCAACAAAGCGGTTTGAGCTCCCAAACGCCGTACCCCTACTGCTATGTTAAGAGGCGATCCTCCCACAAATGCATTAAACCCGGTAATATCTACGAATTCAGCACCTATACTCTGTGAGTATAGATCGATAGACGAGCGTCCCAAAGTAATCAGATCGTATTTCTTTTCTTTCATTGGTAATTCATTGAGGCATTTACTATCGGTACTCGTGGGTCTTTACCTTTAAATGAGTTGAAAATCCATGAATGGTCCGCATCGGGCGTATTAGCCAGCGACTGGTCACTCCCTGCCAGGAAATTCAGATAATAACAATTATATCCGGGCGCTGCCACCACCGGATGGTAGCCCCGGGGAACCAGAACTGCATCACTGTTTCGTAATTGCATCAGTTCATCCAGACTTCCGTCAGTAGTATAAACCTGTTGAATAGCATATCCTGTAGGTTTATCTATCTTGTAAAAGTATATTTCTTCAAGGCAGGCCTCCAGCAGGTTACCATTTTCATCCACCTTTCTTTCATCATGTTTGTGTGCGGGGTATGAACTCCAGTTTCCAGATGGCGTATATACTTCTACTGCCACAATTTTACTGCTTCCAAATCCCGGCTCCACCAGGCTGTTGATCTGCCTGGTAGCATTATCGCCGCCACGAATTTCAATTGCTGCCTCCTCCGGCTTCTTAAACCTTGCCGGGAAATCCTGTTCGGCGTGGCACCACCCTGCGGCGATATCCAAGTCACCACCCACAGCTTTTAATTCAAAGGTTGTATTCCTCGGCAGGTAGAGCGTATGGGCAATCCCATCAAATACACTCTTTCTGCCATTAACGGTATCCCATTCACCTCTGTTCGTTGTGGCCGAATAATTTCCACTCAGCAGGATAAAGGCATATTCATTGTCTCCTGTATCCCCACTCCACACCTCTCCGAGCCGAAGAAGTCTGGCCTCGAAATTCAGAGAATCCCATCCGGCGTCTTCTGTTGTTATCCTTTGGTAAACACCATAAGTACCTGTAGGATTCTTAACCAGCTTATATTTCTTTCTGTTTTCCATTCTAATCATGTTTGACAGATCCTGCCTTTCCCAGGCAACCCAAAACCTCAAATCGCTGAATAATAAAATCAACATATTCGCGCATATAGGTCTTTCCCGGAATTGTAGGATCAAATAACTCAGGGCTTTCACTAAAAAACCGGCGATGCACCTTAGTCCATAATAACCTTAAATCGGTTGCGATATTAACCTTGCAAACACCGAACTGAACCGCTTTTCTTATTTCTTCATCGCTCACGCCACGACTATCCCTCTGAAGATTACCACCATAATGATTAATTTCATCTATTACCCCCTTACTCACGTTAGATGCGCCATGAAGCACCAATGGAAATCCGGGAAGTTCATTCTGAATTTTAGACAGCACATCAAATTGCAATCCTTTTCCTCCACTGAATTTATATGCACCATGACTGGTTCCTACGGCTACTGCCAGGCTGGTGCAGCCGGTCCGACGCACAAATTCAGCAGCCTGTGAAGGGTCCGTATATCTCGCTTTGCTTTCGTCCACACTCAGGTCGTCCTCTACTCCACTCAGCACTCCAAGCTCCGCCTCTACAGCTACCCTTTTCTTTTTAGCTTCTTTTACTACTACTACTGTTCTTCGCACATTTTCTTCAAACGAATCATGAGAGGCGTCAATCATCACAGATGTATAGCCCTCATTTATTGCCGCTAACGCATGCACCTCGTTCCCATGATCTAAATGGAGTGCATACACGGCTTTGTCATAAATCTTAGAAGCAGACATCACCATTCCCAAAAGCATCTCAGGAGTGGCATAATTCCTTGCCGCCGGTGTAATTTGTACGATAACAGGAGTGTTTGATTGCTGAGCCGCCTCAAACAAACCCAGCACCTGCTCCATGGTAAAAACATTTACCGCAGGAACTGCATATCGGCCATAACAGTGCCTGAATAATATTTCCGGTGAAATTGGTTTCATTCGTGTACGCTACAAGAGTCTTTCAGTTGATTTTTTAAAAACACATTACTGTTGTCATCAATGGGCATTGCCCGAACCATCAGCCTGAAAGGCCCCTATATCTTTGCCAGGTAAACCAATATCTGTGCCGTATGTCCCAGTCAGGGTCACTGAACCCAATGGCTGGAAATCAACTTTCCCCTTATTTAATCCGGGCGACCCCGGTAACAAATTAAAGTTTGAGCTCCCGCTTTTCAACAAAGCAATTGGCATACTTGACACACTCATTGGAATTGTTGCAGTTTCAAAATTAAACTGATCCACATCGTATAAAGCAAACTGTGGGTTTCCGGCCTTTGCAGATGCGCCCGCTATATCTCCCGGTTTGGGGGTAGCGATTCCATCAGAAGGATAAAATCCGCTTAGAATCTTATCTGCCGAACCATAATACAACTGATTGTCAAAAATCGTATTTGCGCCATCGGCGTCAGCCGTAACCTTAAGGCCATATCTGCAATTTGCAACCAGGTTATTAAAAATTTTCCCTTTTGCCCCTTTTTCATAATTGATGGAGCCGCCCCTGCCCGACTTCACCTGACGAAGTCCACAATTCAAAAATGTGTTGTTATACGAATTAATGTTACACTGAATGGTTGTACCACCTGAGTTTGATATTTTCAGGCCATTGGTAGCCGCACCTAGAAACAGGTTGTAGGCAATATCTCCCACCGTACCGCTTTTTGCATTGAACGACTCTCCTCCTGACTCACCATTACTCTCAAACGTATTCCGCATGATGCTGATTTTGCCACTTATCACCCGCACGCCATCATCTTTAGTGTTTGAAATCCATGAATCTTCCAGAATCAGATTCCCATTAATATTGGAATAGGAAATAGCATATCTCGGATCACCTGATTTATAAACCGCAGGGTCATTTGCCGGGCCTGCCGGCCCACCCACATATTCAATATGGGTCCATTTAATAACCATATCGCCACTGTTTGCTCCACCCTGGATTCCTCCCCATATACCCTTAAACGTATTTTCCGGTGTAGCCATGGATGGGGGAACAGTAATGAAATTAGGGTTCGTCTCTGTTCCCAGGCTTATGAATGTGCCATTCACGGATATCTGTGGACTTTTTGAATAAGAGGAACCGTCACCTATTGCAATAAGCGTCACACCATCCTGCATTAAAAGTGTGTCTCCTTCATTGATTACTATATCACTACTGAAGTAATAGGTCTTGTTGGCACGTAACGTGCCTTTTACTGCACCGCTCAAAGTATCAGAGGATATCACCTGCCCTCTGTCTTTCTATGGCGTAGAAATAGAGACCACTTCCTCTTTATGGCAGCCTGTAATCATAAATGATATCAGAAACAGGCCGAACAGACTAAGATTTAATATTTTCATTGTAACGTCATTTAGATGTTATTAATATTTTTCCATGAATCCGGTTAGAGCTTAAACCGTACCCCTAACAGATAGTTTGCGCCGTAAATATCTTTCCGTACAAACGCATTCTTCCCTGCTTCCTGCAGCGGCACCACATCGGCCTTGGCCTGTGTCACCTTTTGTCTTATCTCCAGCTCATACGGTGTGTTCAGGATGTTATTGATTTTTGTAAATACAGCTATCTCCTTAATCACCCTCACTTCTGCTGAGAAATCGAGCTGTACAAATCCTTTTTGCCAGATATCATTATCCAGGAAAGGAGATACTGTATTAATCCTGGCTCCGGTGTACACTCCTGCCAATTGCAGATCTATTCCCCTCTTGCTATTCTTATAAAGCAAAGAGAGATTCCCAATATGTTTGGATTGCCCCTGCAACGGACGCGTCTGATCTACCTCTTCCTGAGTAAGTGTGCTGCTGCCGCCTTCTGTCTTTTGGAAACGGCGTACTTTAGAAGTGGTAATGCTGCTTTGGGTGAATGTGTAATTTGCTTTGATACCAAACGAATGGAAGTACTTTGTCATATCAAACTCAATTCCGTAATTAGACCCTGTACCAAAATTATCAGGTGAATAGTAAGTGGCGTTTGCACCTCTCTCCACAATAGCATATTCAATAGGATTATCAATCTTTTTGTAGAACAACCCTACAAGAACCTGATCTAATCCTTTAGGGAAGTATTCATATCTTAAATCAAAGTTCTCGGCTGTAGTCCTCTTCAGATAAGGGTTCCCTTGTTCCGGGTAATCAGAGATACCATCGTCAAATGTATGTGGTGTCACTTCGTAGAATCCGGGCCTGCTTATGGATGAGAAATATGATAACCTCAGGAACTGCTTCATGCTGAGCCTGTATTTTATCCCCACGCTTGGCAGGATGTCATAATACTTGATAGACCCCTCGGCTCCCTCAACTGTCTTTGGGGCAGAAGTTACCCAGTTAAAATCCGTATTCTCATACCTTGCTCCTGCAACTACCTGAAGATTTTCTGTTTCTATTTTTGCCATCGCATAAAATGCTCCCACCTTTTCGTATGCTTTATAATTCAGAGGATCTGAACTGCTTCCCTGTGGGTTAAATACAGAGAAAGTATTGGCTGCTGCGTCCCCATAATAAAGCTGGGGGCTTGGTGTGGGCCTTATATTATATTTGTCATAATCACTGTTACGATTCTTATCTCTGTACATTCCACCAAACGACCAATCTACCTTGGTGTTGGCAATTATGCTCTTATAGGTAAAGTTTAAATACCCACTCTTATCTTCGTCCTTATTACGGCCCCAGTCACGGAAGGTGCTATTGTCGAGGTATTCAGGTTGTTGTACCAACTTCCCGGAATTATCTTTTATTACACCTGTAGAAGTGACCAGATTTCCCCTGTCGGGCTGATTACCGGTAGCCTTGGAATACACAGCCGACCAGTTCATTGAAAATTCCTGCGAAATACTGTGTTCTCCCTGGAGAGAGACATTGAAAATATTTTGAATCTGGCGGGAGGTTCTTCTGTTATTGACTACCCGGCCCGTACCTGCTCCCGTACGGCCAAGCACCAGTCCTGTATCAGAGTGAAACCTGAATTGGTTTTCTGCAAGCGTCACATTTCCCACGTAGAGCTTGAGCTTGTTCATCGGGTTCATAACATAATCCAACCTCAGATGGGCGCCTCCTCTGTTTTGTTGCACGGAATAATTCCTGCCAATTATCTTGGCAAATGAAACTGAATTATCTACTCTGTCTGTCTCAGTGGTAAACGAGGTAGAGGTAATATACCTATAAGAATTCTGGTAACTTCCTGCCACCAGGATTCCAAGCTTATTATTCAAGACCCTGCCCCCCATCGATAAATTGAAATTTGTGGCCATTGGCGGAGCTGATGCTTTTGTCTTAAATGGACTGACATCAAAATCTGACATCGTGGCCAGGTAGCTTTCGCCATTCTTTATTCGGGGAGATAAGGTCGAACTATTCTTGTGGTTGAAACTGCTGAACTTATTGCCATCCCAGAATGTCTGCGCATATCCTACGGCTGCACTGCCTTTAACAGAGAATCTTTCAGGTGCATCCTTCATTACCATATTTACCACACCACCTATAGCATCTCCCTCCATATTGGGAGTGAGTGATTTGGTTACCTCGAGCCTTTCGAGCAAGTCTGAAGGAAAAATGTCTAATGGCACATACCTGTTCTTGTTGTCAGGGCTTGGAATCTTGATACCATTAATAAGCGTATAATTATATCTCTTCTCCATTCCGCGCACAATTGCATATTGCCCTTCTCCATTGCTGCTGCGTTGCAGACTTACTCCGGATACACGCTGGCTGACATTGGCTACCGAAAGATCCGGTGAGATCTCAATGGTTTTCGCCGATACAGCATTGATCACATTGTCTGATCTTCGTTCAATCTGTGAAGTGATGTAATCACTTCGGTCCGTTTTTCCGACTACGACCACGTTTTCAAGTTGTGCCCCTTCCCTATCGAGAGAAAAATCCAATGTTTCATTTTCTCCTCCGGAAATGGTGACATTTTGTTTTACGGCAACATACCCTACGTAGGTCACTTCAACTTCATAAGAACCTGCTTTAAGTGATTTAATAGCATAAGTTCCGTCAAGCCCGGAAAGCACTGTGGCAGTCTTTCCGTTTTGGGCCTTTTCAATAAACTTCACTACAGCTCCCTGGAGCGGCTCGCCACTGCTTTTTTCTATAACCGAGCCTTTTATCTGGCCGGTAACAGTCATCGAAAAGAGCATCGCTACTGAGGCTAAAGTGGATAAAATAAATTTCTGCATGTCAGTTATTTTTTTGTCAGGAAATCAGAAAAAACTCCAAAATTCTTAAGTAAAACGTTTTGGTATAACGTTAAACTATCGTAAGTTTATCAAAATTTTTTAATTGACCAAATTTATTTTATGAAAAGAGTAATAATCCTGTCTTTCTTATTTGCAGCTTCCCTGCAAATATTTGGGCAGAAAAATGAAGGAGGCTTCAACCTGGAACGCCCCAAACTGGTAGTGGGTATCATGCTGGACCAAATGCGGCTCGATTACTTCTATCGCTACTACGATTCCTATAAACCTAACGGAGGATTCAGGAGGCTCTTATCAGAAGGTTTTTCATGCGAGAATACCATAATCCCTTATGCTCAGACGGTAACTGCAGTAGGCCATTCAAGTGTATATACCGGATCAGTACCTGCCTTTACGGGGATCATCGCCAATGAATGGTATAGCAAAGAAAAAGGGCGCACTGTGTATTGTGCAGAAGATAATGGTGTGAAGATCCTGGGAGGAACCGACTCATCAAAGCCCATGTCGCCCAAAAATTTATGGACTACGACGATGACCGACGAGCTCAGGCTGGCCACCAATTTCAAAAGCAAGGTCATAGGCGTTGCCATCAAGGACCGGGCAAGCATTCTCCCTTCCGGCCACACCGCCAATGCCGCCTATTGGTACGATGACCTGAGTGGCAACTGGATATCCTCTACATATTATATGGACAAACTTCCTGACTGGGTAAAGAAATTCAATGACAGAAAACTGGTGGACAGCTTTTACAGAATAGGCTGGAATACACTTGTACCCATTACCCAATACACACAAAGCACGAGTGACAATAAGAGTTATGAAGGAAAGTACAACGACGATGCCACAGTCACCTTCCCCCACAAGTTTACTGCCATGATCGGCAAAGACTACAAAGCTATCAGAGCCACGCCTTATGGAAACACCCTCACCTTAATGATGGCAAAAAAAATACTTGAAGAAGAAAATCTTGGAAACAGAGGGGTTACGGATTTTCTAAACCTCAGCCTATCTTCTACAGATGTAATCGGACACATGTACGGGCCCAATTCCATAGAGGTAGAGGATGTGTACAGGCGGGTTGATATCGAGCTGGGGCAATTTCTGGACGAGCTTGACAAGCGGGTAGGAAAAGGAAATTATCTCTTGTTCCTGACTGCCGACCATGCTGCCACTCAGGCTCCGGGTTTTCTAAAAGAAAATAAATTGCCCGGCAATGCTATTACTTCCCCCACCAAAGAATTAAATGCAGCCATCCGGGAAAAGTTTGGAATTGCTGATGCTGTAATTAATACGTATGCATATCAGGTTTATCTCAACGACCCCGCACTTTCAAACGCTAAAATTAAAAAGAGTAAGGTGGCAGACTTTATCATAGATTATCTGAATGCAAAAGATGAAGTCTATTTAGCCTATAACACTGAAGATATTAATGAACTCAATCTTCCTACCGAGATAAAAGAACGCTTCTTAAAAGGATTCAACCCTAAACTCAGTGGCGATATTCAGATTATCATGAAGCCGGGGCATCTTTATGGAAGTGAAACCGGAACCAACCACGGACTCTGGTATCCTTACGATTCGCATATTCCCTTAATGTTTTATGGATGGAAAGTGAAACCCGGTCAACTGAACAGGGAGGTATATATGACTGATATTGCAGCTACCATCACCTCTATGCTACATATCCAAATGCCCAGCGGATGTATTGGGAAACCAATTTTTGAGGTATGGAAATGAATTTTGAACTTGCCCACGCAGGCTACATTTTGAATTTATCTTTAATACAGCAAAAACCCTCTATATGTTAAGAAAGTTTGCTTCATTACTCGCTATACTCTTCAGCACACTGGGAAGCACCGGCCAACAGGTGCTTCCTTCTTATCTTGGCTCAAAGACCCTGTATCAAAGTCAGCAGGAACACTACACTCCGCCGCCGCAAGGATACGCTCCCGTATTTATTAACCACGTGGGAAGGCATGGCGCCAGGCATCTTACCAAAGATGTCGCTTCTTCACTTGCATTCACTCTCCTGCAAAAAGCAGACAGCGCAGGGGCGCTTACTCCTAATGGAAAACGCCTTAAAGAAATGGTGACAAAACTCGAAAGAGTAGAAAAATATGATGTGGAATCTATATCATTCGAAGGTGGAGCAGAGCAAGAGTTGATTGCCGAAAGGGCTTATAAAAATTATCTGCCGGTTTTTGATCAGCCTCATCCTAAATTTTCCGTTACTGTGACAAAGAAGAAAAGGACGTCCCAAACCGCAGATGCTTTCTTATCAGGCCTGAGCAAGCAGATGACACTTCCTCACATCGAAAAGAAGGTAAACGATACCACACTCAGGTTCTACGACCTCTCGCCCGAATATGTCCATTTTGATGAAGAGGGTAATTGGATCACCGCTTTAGAAGACCTAAAAAAAGCATACCACTATGAGACGCTGACAACAAGGTTTACCCAACAATTTTTCACTCCCGAATTCTTTAAGAAACTTAAGAATAAGGACTGCGCTAAGTTTACCGACAATGTTTTCGGATTTGAGTCTATCCTTTTCTCAATAAGAAAAGAAATTGCCGACCACGGATATAGTGCATCAGACATCAGTTTCTCTGAGTTTTTTGACTGTAATGATCTGGAGACACTGGGAAAAATCGACGATGCTGAAGATTTCCTGGTAAAAGGGCCCGGACAAAACAATATGGGAATTCAGGTTAAGATAGCAGTTCCTTTACTTGCTGATTTTATCAACTCCACGGACATCTACATTCGCTCAAAGCCAATAGATGTGCAATTAAGGTTCACCCATGCGGAAGCTATTGCTCCTTATGCAGCACTGCTGGGCGTCAGCGGAGCCAGCGAGCCTACGGACATTATAGGCAATTACGGTAAATATTGGGATGCGGCCAGGGTAATACCACTGAGTTCAAATATTCAATGGGTTTTGTACAAGAAAAAAGGGAAAAAGAAATATCTGGTAAAGGTATTACTAAATGAAAAAGAGGTGGCCATCACAGGGTTGAGCACTGACACCTTTCCATACTATAATTGGAAAGATTTCAGATCATTTTATAAGAAAAGAATTACGCAACTGGGGAGCAGTCTCAACGAGAATGGATACCAATACCTGCTGCGGACAAAATAATCAGTCAGATACTATCCTATAGGACAAGTATATAGCCGGAGGGCGTGAACATGCCTAATCCAGCGCGCGCCCCAGAAAATCAATCAGAGGCTTTATGGCAGAAAAAGTGGACACCACTTTCCTGACCAATCCCTTTGAGGTAAGATCCGGGTCATCAAAGGATGTACCCGTGATATAACTTTTCAATTTAAGGTATTCTGCGGCTGGGTTGCTATCCTCATATCCCTGAGGAATGCGCGATAGTTTGTCATCCTCCTCCAGCACGCCAAACAATTTCTTAAACTTCTTTTCCTTTAGGATAGATGTAAATTCATCTAAATTGTAATCTATCTCCTGCCTTATCTTCTTTAGGTCTGCTACATCAGGGTGCCAGATGCCTCCTCCACAATAGGTGAGGCCTCCGGGTTGAATATGGAGATAATACCCCGGCAAATGCACCCGCTTACCTCCCTTGTTAAACCCGGCTGCAAAATGGACTTTATAGGGTGTCTTATCTTTTGAGAAACGCACATCTCTAAAAATTCTGAACACACATTCCTTCACCTGTAAATGGCCTATTTCCGGATCTACTTTACCATATTCGGTAATAATCTGCTGAATCAGATTTTCAAAATCAGACTTCGCTGCCAGGTACTTATCCCTATGAGCATCAAACCATACCTTATTATTATTTTTCTTTAGCTGCGCGAGGAATTGCAGTGTGGAGGGGTGGAGCATATTCAGATGTTTTCAGTTGCATTGAGGCCCGAATTTACCAATTTTGATATTCTCCATAAAAATAGGCGCTCCTGGAGCTGAAATTCACTGCGTTTCGCCCCAAATCTTTCCCAGGCTTATCAGTCAGATTTTTACCGGGTTGAAGCCGGAATAAAATAAAACCTTCTGTATTTTTTGAAATTTTTACCGCAAAACTTACCTTTGCCGTCCTTTGTCCCATAGTATAAAGGTAGTACGACAGATTTTGATTCTGTTTGTCGAGGTTCGAATCCTCGTGGGACAACGGAATAACAGGGTGTATCTCAAAAAGATACACCCTTTGACTTTCAGGAAAGCCATCCGGGAATCAGTTGAGCCGTTCTCCAATTTTTAATTAGCCTTTGACTACCCACTCAACTTATTTTTCCATCATTTGACTAACTTTGCAAGCCGCTGTCCCATAGTATAACGGTAGTACGACAGACTCTGACTCTGTTTGTCGAGGTTCGAATCCTCGTGGGACAACAAATAAAGGCTGTCACACTTCACCAAAGTGGCAGCCTTTTTTGATTTGACCTGTTGATTGGTAGCTCAACCTGCGGCGTGAAGCTATCCCCTAAATAAAAAAGCTGCCAACCGGGTGACAGCTTTTTAAAGATTACCTGACTATTTCCCTTATCTTAATACAATTCTCTGCGTGATGCCGGCTTCCTTCGATTTTAATTGCACCAAATAAATGCCTTTTGGATATTTTCCAAGGTTCAACTGAATTGTCCCCTTGTCTCTCACAATTATTCTTTGCTGATCTACAACCGCACCGAGTGCATTACTAATATTAATCACGACGGTCTGCCCCTTAAAGCCTTCAGGAATCTCCACATTTAATATATCTCTTGTAGGGTTAGGATAAAACCGGGCAACCAACTGATCTTCATCTCCAAAATTCAGGACACGGGAAGGCGTGTAGGAATATTTTCCATCCTTATCCACAGATTTGATACGGTAATACACGACACCCTTAAAATCATGGTTATCCCTATACTGATAGGCAGCACCGATGGGGCTTCCGGACGCCAGCACCCTTGCCACATAATTGAAGTTAACCGCATCTCCGCTTCGTTCGATTTCAAAGTGGATTGTGTTATCTTCCTGTAACGTTTTCCAGGCTAGCAATGCCGTCTGTCTATCCTGTTTAGTTGCCCTGAAATATTCCATCGTAACAGGAAGGGGCCCCATAGGACGATAGGTGGACGACCATCCATCTCCTATGCCTCCCTCAAAGAGATTATTGTCTGCATGTGCTATAATTACTGAGTTCCATCCATCCCCTGTTCCTCCGTTATAGATTGCATTGGCCGATTGCAAAAATGAGGTCATTGACCATCCATCACCGTCGCCTCCCTTAAAAATAAGATTAGCAGATTGTTGGTGGGAAATCAAAGACCATCCGTCACCACTACCACCACTATAAATATTGATTGCAGACTGACTGAATCCAACCATCGAATATCCATCTCCATTACCGCCCGTAAAAATTGCATTATTGGGAGGCTGCGTCATCGCCATTGAATAAGCGAGGCATAGCCATAATGTGATTATGATACATTTCATTGAAAAATGGTTTATAGGTTAAGATTATAATGCACTTCTTACCAGCCGGAAACCATTTGTAGAGGTATTAACGTCGTAAGCATAGGAGGAAAAGTAATTGGAATATAGCCTTTCAGAAATTCTTCCCTGGTCTATAACTGTATTATAGGCACCTCCCCGTGCTCCATACGCCTGATACTTTGTCCATTCAGAAATGTCTGAAGAGCCTGCAGCATCCAGATAACCATCCCCGTGTACAGATGCGTCAATAGCAAGTCCATCAGCAGTGGCCATTGAAAAGCACACTTCGGACACATTGTCACCCATATTCATGACTCCATAATAGGTGCCGCCGCTAAGCTCACGAGTAGATCCTGAAGTACGGGCAAAAATTCCTACTCGTGTGGTGTAGGGCAACATACTTCCTATATTGGCATTCGCCGCTACAGGTGTATTTACAGACTCATCCGGCATCGCATTGTTATTGATTGCATTGACCTGCACTATTGAAGTATTACCCCATACATATTCGTTAGGTACAGCAGGGTTATTATGACCACGACAGATTTTTTCGAACTCCAATTCCGACATTGGGCGCAGGCCACTCCAGTCAGCAAAAGCAGAAGTGCGGAGAAACCCTAAGCCATTCATAGCCTTATCCGGAGCCGGAGCCACCAGATTAGGGTGCGTCCCGGTAAAAATGGGGTTCACATTATTTGCATTGGCTCTGGCCAGATCCAAATGGTTTAAGAAATCTACAAATTGCTGCTGGCTACATTCGTATTTCATAGTCCATATCGCATTGTACCCCTTTGGAAATGCAGAAGGTATATCGCCTGAAAGAGCGCCAAGTCCATTGGGATTCAGCATTCCGGTGGCCGAGTTGCCCAACGGAATAGGGTCGTTTGAACTTACCAGATAAGGGTTGGTGGTGTTGCCATCTCTGAAAGAGTAATTTTCCGTGCCGCCACTTCCAAGATAAAAACTACCGGCAGGGATATAAACCATTTCCAGAGCGAAGACACGAATTTCAACCGTTTCATTGTCGAGAAGGCCATCGGCTCCATAATTCCACAAGAGTGTATTTCCGGTGAAATTGACATTACCTATTCCGTCAGCATCTCTGTAAATGAAAATTCCTTTCCCGTCTGCAGGTACCTGAGTGGCTGCACCTGTAGCTCCTGTGGCGCTGGTGATGGTGGCATGCCGCCAGTCGTTTGTGCCATTTTTTCTATACTTCACAAAAATCCACGCACCGTCATAGTTACTTTCGTTGGTGCTTGTGCGCCAGCTGTTTTCCCAACTCACATCAAAGGTGACATTCGTTGTATGGGTAGAGGTATTTTTCCCAGATAAGTTTGCATTATCCACCAGAATGTTATTGGCAAGTAATTGCGTAGCAAAGAGTATGCCCCCCGTTAAAAAGTAGAGAACCTTTTTCATTTTTTTATTGTTTTAAAATTTCCTGTAAATCTAGCCCGGCACTCATTGTGTGTCTATACCCTGTTGAGGGTATTTTTCCTTTTATACCGATGGCAACCAGAGGGCTATTTCTCACCCCAGTCCAAGAACAGCCTGATTTGCACACCTGATCAAATGAATTGCGGCCCTGCATTGATTTTGAAGACAAGTAAGAAAAGGGTCATTTAACCCGACGGGGCCACATTTTTTAGAAATACATTCATCCTGAAATCAACCGGCCAATCTTGTCATGACGCATTTCGGGCAGATACCACTTTGGAAAAAGGCTCCTTTCACAAGGTTAATATTCCCACTCATGGGGGGTATTATCACCGGAAAGTATTCCGATATTCCCATGCTTCCATTGCTGATTTCCGGAATTGCGCTGATATTATTGCTGTTTTATTTTTCTATGAGAAGGGCCTCTGTACGCTTCGCACATGCCTCCATTTCCGGAGTAACTGTTATGCTATTAGTCTATCTCAGTGGCATAGCTCTATTCAACTTCCATGATATTCGCAAACAGCAGGAATGGTATGGCCATTCTCTGCATACTTCATCTGTGTTTATGGTCAGGGCCTCATCCACAGCGATCGAAAAGCCTAAGAGTTTCAAAGTAGAAGCACAGGTAATCTCCGCATTCGATGGCAGGTGTGAAAATACTGTAAAGGGGAAGACCATAATCTATCTTGCTAAAGACAGCAATGCATCCCGAATCAGATACGGGGATATATTGCTTATTAAAAACAAGCTCAAGGAAGTTGAAAATCCTGCATCTTTTTCAGGATTTGATTACCGCAATTTCCTTGCAAATCAACAGATATATCATCAGGCTTACCTCAGAGGAAACGAATGGGCCCCTGCCGGACGCAAACAACTCACCGCCTTAGAGATAGTGGTCAACCGTTCCCTCTCCTATATCAACCATATTTTTGAAACACACTTGAAGGATGGCCAGGTAACTGCCCTAGCCAGAGCGTTACTTACGGGCGACAGAACAGAACTAGATAAAGATCTGGTACAGGCATACAGCAATGCCGGCGTAGTGCACATTATGGCAATATCCGGTCTGCACCTCGGGTTGATTTATCTTTTACTATTGAAGGTGGCTGAGATAATACCCCTGCTATCGCGCAGCAAAACTGCAAAAGCTATAGTTATCCTTGGAGGCATCTGGTTCTTCGCCATCATGACCGGTGGCTCTCCTTCGGTAATGCGTGCGGCGGTCATGTTCAGCGGCTTGCACCTCGGACGCCTGATCAACCGGCGGGTGCCCACTTATAATTTCTGGTCTGCCTCGGCATTCCTGCTGCTGATCTTTAAACCATTATTACTATGGAACGTGGGGTTCCAACTGAGTTATATGGCAGTGCTCGGCATTCTCGTTGTTCAGAAGCCTGTGTATCGCTGGTTAGAATTTAATAATAAAATGGTGGATTATTCCTGGCAATTGGTTTCAGTATCAATTGCGGCGCAATTGTTCACACTTCCATTTTGTATATATTACTTTCACCAGTTTCCTATGCTCTTTCTGGTTGCGAACCTTGTAGCTATCCCGCTGGCATCTGTCGGGCTTTGGTCTGCCGTAATCCTTGTGCTTTCAGCCCAGATTCCTCTGATACCTCAGCTACTGGGGAGAGTTGTTTCACGGATTTTCGAATGGCTTAATGATTTTATTATCTATATCGACTCTTTCACTTTTACTGTCTGGGGAGATATTTATTTTAATTTATGGGAGAGTTATATGATGGGTGGTATAGTGCTGTTTATCCTGGTATGGCTGATGCGAAAGACCACTGCAGCCCTTAAGGCCGCATTAGTTTGCTGCATCCTTTTTCTCTCGGCTCAGTGGTTTTCTCCTCCGTACGTACCACAAAATGAAAGTGAGGTAACGGGTAAATCTATTGAGACCCCAGGCACTCCCGCCAGTTCTGCAGAAATTCGCACTTCAAATACGCCATTAAGGCCCTGATTTCCGAAAGTGAATACCAGTCTGCCAACTTTTACCCGTCAAAATCGGAGAAACGCTCCTGATAGCCTACATTTGCACTCCCAAATTTTCAGCATACCCGGACAAGGTAGCTGACAGATTTTTTAAACATTCCTTCGTCTTCATTATGCAAAAGAAAATTCAATCTGCTTTAATTTCTGTTTTTGATAAGACTGGACTGGAGCCTGTCCTGCAAATTCTGTCTGAATTAAAAATTAAGATTTACTCTACCGGGGGCACCCGCAAATTTATAGAAGAGCACGGGCACGATTGTACTGATGTGGAATCGCTTACAGGCTATCCCTCTATTCTCGGTGGCCGTGTGAAGACACTCCATCCGGTAATATTTGGCGGTATCCTTGCCAGGCGGTCAAATGAAAAAGACCTTGAAGAAATGAAGGAGTATCATATCCCCGAAATCGACCTGGTGATTGTGGATCTCTATCCGTTTGAAAAGACAGTTGCTTCCACAAATGAAGAAAGCGTTATCATAGAGAAAATTGATATTGGAGGGCCTTCCATGATCCGTGCAGCCGCAAAAAATTATAAAGACTTACTGGTGATAGCCGATAAAGATGATTACAGTGCGCTGACAGCAATGCTTCAGAATGAAAATGGGTCATCAAGCCTCGACGAAAGAAAGGCATTTGCAGCCAAAGCTTTCAATGTGTGCAGCAGATACGATATTGCCATCTCAAATTATTTCAACCACACTTCATTCCCTAATCCATTCTCTACCACAAAGCGCACACTGCGTTATGGAGAAAACCCACATCAGCGCGCTTCGTTTATTGGCGACCTTAACGAGCTTTTCACGCAGTTGAATGGCAAGGAACTGTCTTATAACAATCTGGTGGATGTGGAAGCAGCCACTCAGTTAATGTCTGAATTCAACACGGCAGACGGCATCACCTTTGCTATCATCAAACATACTAACGTGTGTGGCATTGCACAGCGAAGCAACGTATTAGACGCCTTCAATGCTGCACTTGCCGGAGATCCCGAGAGCGCATTTGGAGGTGTACTCATAGTGAATAGTAAAGTGGATATTGCCACCGCCACTGCATTGAAAAACTTATTTTTTGAAGTGCTGATTGCGGCCGACTTTGATGAGGATGCACTACAGGAATTGAAAAGCAAAAAGAATCGCATCCTGCTGCGCCTTGAGAAATATGCGGATACAAAGACAGTATCCAAAAGCCTGCTTAATGGTTTATTAGTTCAGGATGCAGACACCGGAAATTTCACAGAATGGAAAGAGGTGGGCGGTGCTATGTCAGACGAAAAACAAAGACAAGACCTGATATTTGCCAACATGGTTTGCAAACATCTGAAAAGCAATGCAATTGCCATCGTGAAAGACCTTCAACTCATAGGCAAGGGGGCAGGACAAACTTCAAGGGTAGATGCCCTGCGACATGCCATCCAGAAAGCTGCACAATTCAGCCTCGACCTGCATAATGCTGTGGTGGCGAGTGATGCATTCTTCCCGTTTGACGACTGCGTAAAAATGGGGCATGAAGCCGGCATCAGTGCTTTTATACAACCCGGCGGGTCAATCCGCGATCAGGATTCAATAGACTACTGCCGCAATCACGGCCTCGTAATGGTGATGACTGAAAGGAGGCACTTCCGTCATTAAAAAACTATCAACTTGTTAAAACTTTTTATCATTTCTGAATTTGACCTTCTGAGGAAATAGCCTTTTACTAAATTTACCCCTTATGAAAGCAGTCTTACTCCTACTTTTTTCGGTAGCCTGCCTTTCCTCTAATGCTCAAAAGAAATGGACATTACAGGAATGTGTAGAATATGCCGTTGCAAACAACATCGGAATACATCAGGCAGAAATACAGGCCAGAATAGCCGACCTCACTCACAAGCAGAGTAAGCTTTCAGCGCTACCCACTGCCAACATCAGCAACAACGACGGTATGCGATTTGGTAAAAGTGGCAACCCCGCTACAGGTGTTCTGGAGAATCAAAATTATTTTTCTGTCTCTCTCGGATTTCAGAGCAGTGTGGATATCTTCAACTTCTTCTCAAAGAAAAACAGCATTATGGCTGATGAGTGGACCAAGATGTCGGCATTTGCCAATGTAGATAAACTAAAAAATGATCTTGCCCTTACGGTAGCGAATGCCTACCTGCAAATATTACTTGCTCAGGAGCAGGCGGATATAGCCGACGTGCAACTGCAACAAAGTATTTCTCAATTAGAAATTGTAAGTAAACAGGTTAATGCAGGCGCATTGCCCGAACTCAATGCAATAGAAGTAGAGGCACAATTAGCTAATGACAGCGCCAATCTGGTATCTGCCAAAGGCAATGTTTCCGATGCAAAATATGTACTCAAAGCATATATGAATCTGGATGCAAGCCTGCCATTCGATGTAGAGACGCCCCCAATTGACCAGATTCCACTGGAGCCTATCGGAGAGTTGCAACCGGACCATGTATATCAACTGGCATTACAAAACCTGCCACAACAAAGAGTAAACGAATTTCAAATCAAGGCTGCTCAAAGCAGGGTGAAGGCTGCCCGCGGAAGTATGTACCCTTCAATTTCCGGATATGGTGGCCTCAATACAAATTATGGATACTTCAGAACTCCTGTGTATAACCAGACACTTACAGGCTACGGTCCCAGCGGTTATGTGATACCCGACAACTCAGGAGGATATATAAACGTATTAAGACCCATCTTTACCCTTGGAGGTAAGAATGGCTATGTGACATCAGATCCTCTGGGTACGCAGTTTAGCAACAACTTTGGGCAGCAGGTAGGAATTTCAATTAACATACCCCTCTTTAATGGCGGACAGGCAAGAACCAACTACCAGCGCGCGCTGCTCAATGTCAGAAATCTGGAATATCAGAAGGAGCAGGATAATACTACTCTAAAGCAGGATATTTATCGTGCGTACAATCTCGCAATTGTAGCATTGGAGAAATTTACATCTGCCCGGAAAGCTGTAGATGCCGCACAGAAGAGTTATGACTTCAGTACAAAAAGATATAACGTAGGAATGCTCACCACACTGGAGCAGATAACCAACCAAAATAATTTGTTCAAAGCAAAACTTCAACAGGTACTTAACAGGTACGATTACGTGTTTAAGATGAAAGTACTTGAGTTTTACAAAGGACAGGGAATCAAACTTTAAAACTATTCAAGCATACAATTCATAAAAGATGAATAAGACATTAAAATGGACGATCATAGGACTTGTAGCGGTAATCGCAATTATCATAGGCTTAAGCAAGGCCGGAGTAATCGGCGATAAAGAAGGCCTCCGTGTTTCTGCTGAAAAAGCCGAAGACCGTACCATTATAGAGACAGTAAACGCCAGTGGAAAAGTATATCCGGAAGTAGAAATCACGCTGGCCCCTGATATCTCCGGTGAGATTGTAATGCTGAACGTAAAAGAAGGCGACAGCGTGGTGAAGGGCCAGGTGCTGGCTCAGATTTATGGCGACATTTATGCCACGCAGAGAGACCAGGCGGCTGCCATCGTCAACCAGCAGGAGGCAATGGTAGCTAATGCTAAAGCCGGACTGCAGGCCTCTCAGGCTCAGATGGAACAGGCCGAGAAAACATACAAAATGCAGAAACAACTATTTGATGATAAAGTTATTTCTCAAAATGAGTTTAACACAGCCCTGGCTGCATATCAGAC
>JACFNA010000011.1:0-7398 GCA_019455085.1 Chitinophagaceae bacterium | reverse complement strand
AATTATAAAGCATCGCAACAAAGTGTTTCCAGTTCAATCGCCAGCGTAGCCAGTGCCAAAGCCGGGCTTGAAAAGGCTAACAAAGATATTGGGCGGGCCACCCTTACTGCCCCTATGAGCGGTATCGTATCGTTGCTGAATGTAAAAGAAGGGGAACGCGTGGTCGGTAGCTCCATGATGGCAGGTACAGAAATGATGCGAATTGCAGATATGAGCAAAATTGAGGTGAGGGTCGACGTGGGTGAAAACGATATCCCCAAGGTACACCTGGGCGACAGCGCTATTATTGAAATAGATGCCTATAATGACCGGAAGTTCAAAGGAGTAGTAACTCAAATTGCCAGCAGCAATAACGGTGCTGCCGCAGCTGGAATAGGCTCGGCAAATGCCAACACCTCTAGTGATGTGGCAAACTATAAAGTTTATATCCGTTTGGATCCGGCTTCATATAGCGACCTCATTGACCCGGCCCACAAGAAGAGATTTCCATTCAGGCCGGGAATGAATGCCAGTGCAGATATACAAACTCAGACACGGACAAACGTTCTGAGTGTGCCCATCAACGCAGTAACAACCAGAGAAAAGCCTGACTCACTGAAAGGAACAGGCGCCGGCATGGAGGACAATGATCTTGATGTGGTAGTATTTGTAGTGGACTCAGCAAAGGGTACTGTCTCAAAGAAAAAGGTAATGACCGGCATTCAGGATATTAACTATATCGAAATCACGTCAGGAATCAATAAAGGAGACAAAGTGGTATCAGATCCATACGATGTGATTTCCAAGACGCTCACAGACGGCGACAAGGTAAAGGTAGTGCCCAAAAATCAACTCTTCCTGACAGGTAAGGAGAAGTAGCCGGCTACCGAAGCCCTGTTAACAATCATGCAGGCTCTACACTTCCTTGCAATCCTTTCCGTAAATTTGCGGGCAAAGTTTTAATTATGCTTTGCATTTTTCATAAGTCGACAGATCCTTACTTCAACATTGCTACCGACGAGTATATCTTTAAGAACATAGAAGAGGATTGCTTTATGCTCTGGCAGAATGACAATGCCATTATTGTCGGAAAGCATCAGAATACACTTTCAGAAATTAATTATGACTATGTAAAGTCGCACGGGATTCATGTGGTGCGCAGGCTCTCAGGCGGTGGCGCCGTATATCACGATATGGGTAACCTCAACTTCTCCTTTACCAAGACTGTGGAAGGTGGGAAGCTGATTGACTTCGAAAAATTTACACGTCCCATAGTGGAAGTGCTCCAAAGCCTCGGCGTACCTGCAAAGTTTGAGGGCAGAAATGATATAACCATCGATGGAAAGAAGATATCAGGTAATGCAGAACATATTTTTAAGGATAAAGTACTGCATCATGGCACCCTGCTCTTTTCTTCTGAAATGAAAAATGTCAGCGAAGCCTTAAAGGTAAACCCCCTGAAATTCCAGGATAAGGCTGTAAAATCTGTCCCCAAACGGGTAACCAATATTTCAGAATATCTGCCACAACCACTCACTATCGAAGAGTTTACCCACAAGATTATGGATTATGTGGTAAGCACTTCTGAGAATTGCCGGATGTATGAATTCACGGAAGAAGACCTTAAAAAGATAGGTGAGCTAAGAGATAAGAAATATGCTACTTATGAATGGAACTATGGCTATTCACCAAAATACAATTTTCAAAAAGCCATCAAAAGTCCCGGTGGTATTATAGAAATGAATATGGATGCCGAGAACGGTATCATCAGGAAAGTGAAAATTTTTGGAGACTTCTTTCATGTCCATGACATTGAGGAAATAGAAAGAGCCATTGAAGGAACTCCCCACAACGAAAAAGCAATCCGTGAAAAGTTGTCCGAATTCAATCTGGCCGATTACTTCTCCAATGTCACGGCAGATGATCTTGTAGAGGCTATGTTCTAGCTTTTGACCACAACAGGGCTATCCTCTTAAATTAGAAAGTACGATCTCCCTGTTAGCCAGTCTGTTTATTTTTCCCGAACCGGTCTCCTGAAAAGAGGGAATAAAATAGATATCGCGTGGACGCGAATACTTATCCAGCGCCCTGTTCAACTGATCGTGGAGCACTATCATTCGTTCATCACTATAAGCCTCTCCTTCTATAAACAAGCACACACGTTCTCCAAATCGCTCATCGGGCATCCCTGCAAAAAAGAACCTTCTGGTAAGGAAGGATAATGCCTTTTCCAGTTCTTCGGGGAAAATCTTAATTCCTCCGCTGTTGATTACATAATCTATTCTTCCCTTCCAGATAAATGAAGTATCTGACAACAGTTCTACTACGTCACGGGTAATAATTTCCTCTTCCAGAAAGGGGGCATCTATTATCAGACAATTGTTTTCATCCGTATCAAAGGTTACCCCTTCCAGCGCACGGTAACTTTCCGATCTACCCAACCCGTTCACTTTTCTTAATGCGATATGGCTAAGAGTCTCTGTCATCCCAAACCCATGATACACCTCAGAGGTAAATGATTGCAATCTCTGTTCAAGCATCGGGTCAAGCGGCGCCCCTCCCAGCAATATCCTTCTGATCTGCGGGGCATCTGCGACAGCTTCTACCTGCATCGGTGTGAAGGGGGCAAAATCGATTTTATCCGTCTCGCCGATCCCTGCAACCGGATTACCGGAAGGAGGAACGCAAACAAGGTGGAGGCCTGAATAGAAAGCTCTTACCACCATCATCTTGCCTGCAATATAACTGACCGGCAAGGCCAACAACGCCGTATCTCCCTCCTGGAATCTGAAATATCGCGCCGTCATCCTGGCACTCTCTAACATCTTCGCTTTCTCTACCCACATCAACCTGGGAGTACCTGTCGAACCACTTGTTCTGACCTCAATCAGAGGAGATTCGCTCAACCATTCCTTTATGAATATTCCTATCTGTTGCATAAACACCTCTTCAGCCGACTGGCAATATTGTATAATCTCTTCTCCGGAGAGTCGAGTTCCATTTATAGTCAGCGTATGGTAATTACGGTAATTCATCATAACAAGCTTAAATCCCAGTGCCGTAACGGGTCATAATGCAATCCCAGTGCATCTGTCAGATAGGGTGAACCAAAATTATTGGTAAAAAGCGTTCCGGTACCTAAACCCTGAGGCCGTACGGGATTAAGGGTGGCAGTGTATTGAGCTATCGCATTGAGGCCAATATTACTTTCCAGAGCGGATGTAATCACGCATTCCCCGGAGGCTCGCTTTGCAAGCTGATTCCACTCGTCGCACGAGGCAAAACCCCCGGTCAGTGCAGGCTTTAGGATCAAAAACGGCGGACGCAAAGTGTCTATTAACTTTACCTTCCAGTCATAACTATTGATACCTATCAATTCCTCGTCAAGCGCTATGGGTATGGGGCTCTTCTCTATGATTGCAGCCATCTCCTGCCACATCCCCTGACGGATAGGTTGTTCGAGATATTCAATTCCAAAGTCTGACAGTCTTTTCAATTTTTCCAACGCCTCCTGCGGGCCGAATGCTCCGTTCGCATCCAAACGTATGGTGACCCCTCTCCCCTTTTCATGGTTTCTGATATACCTCAGCAGCCCCACTTCGCGCTCAAAGTCGAGAGCGCCGATTTTAAGTTTGATATTCTTATAGCCCTGCTGTAGTTTTTCTTCTATCCTTTTCTTCATCACATCATCTGAGCCCATCCAGATAAGCCCATTGGCCGGTATGGTGAATCCTTCTTCCGGCACAATCTCCTTAAAGATTACTCTCCGAAATCCATTATCTGCATCCCTCAACACTGTCTCCACCCCGAAACGGATAGAGGGCCAGGCTGTCAACTCTTCCAGGATATCCCACCTCCTGGTTGGAAGCGCATCACACACTTCGGCCAGCTTTTCTTCATATCCCCGCCTGTCATCAAACGCAAGCCCACGAAAAAGGTTGCACTCCCCGTAAGCCACACGGCCCTTGTCTGCAAGAGTCAGGATGAAGGTTTCCTTCTGAAGAAGGGTGCCCCGTGAGGTAGTGCCTGCTTCTTTAAACTGAAGATTATATTTCCGAAAACTACACTTCATACAACTACCGGCTATTCATTAATTCTTATGTCTGCAATCACCGGATAGTGATCGCTCAGTATCCTCTTAACCCGAACAAACTGCTCTATCACAAAATGGTTATCCGCGAAAATATTATCGATCCTTAAAGTCGGCGAAATCTCATTGAAGGTACGCGACAGCCCATATCCCCTCTTTACAAAAGCATTCTGCATATCCCTGCCGATTGTTTCGTATGCATACGACACAGGCACATCATTAAAATCACCGCACATAATCACCGGATAGGGAGTATGATTCATCACATCCTTTATCTCTCTTGCCTGCACAGCCCTTCTTAATGCTCCCCGCCTGATTCGCCTGATTATGCTACCAGACTCCTGAACTGCCGTGGTGGTAATCTCTCCTCTGTCCAGATAATTCCTGTTTTCTTTTGAAAACCTGAGCGACTGCAAATGGGCGTTAAAAATCCGCACGGTATCCTCACCTATTAGCACGTCTATATATTGAAAGGTTGAATTATAATTATCCGGACTATTCACAACAAACTGCTTATGGATTATCGGGTACTTCGAGTAAATCATTGTACCAAAATGATGATGCCGGTCAAAATCATTTGACAACTGGTACGCATAGAAGTAATCACGAAACTTCAACCTGCTATTTATATCGTTCAGATTATTAATGCTTTTAGTCTCCTCGCCGGCTACCACTTCCTGAAGGCATGCAATGTCAGGGTCATATTCGTTTATCAGGTCCAATATCCGCTGTTTCCTGTCGGGATATTTCTTTAGCTTCTGTATTGCGAACTGCTCTACATTCCAACTCATTACACGAATAACCCCGGAGTCTTTCTTCATTTGAAACGAATATGGCAGCCTTACAGGTAAAATATTCTTCACCGCGTTCCATCCCAGTACCAGAAAGGCTATAGAAAGTAGGCTCCACCTGGGCCTTATCATTACCCAGAAAATCAGAAATAACAACAATAAGAGAATAAAAACCGGAAGCAATATGGTAAGCAACCCCATTATCCAATACCGTTCAGGATTAAAGTCGCTGGCATAGGCGCCTCCCAGGAAGAGTATCCCAACGATTACATTAATTGTGATGATAACGGTTTTGGTAAACCATCGTAAGAAACGAAAGGGCATTTGTAGCGGTTTTTAATAAACAGCCATACAAAACTAAAACTCTTCTTCAGAAGCTTTTTTGAGAATGGACTTTTCTTCATCAGTCAGGCTGTCATACCCATACTGATTAATCTTATCAAGGATACTGTCTATCTTATCCTGTGTTACTACAGGTTGTTTTATATATGGTTTTCTGTTCCCGGTCTTATAGAACACAGCCTCACGAACACTTTCTCTGCCTGCTTTCTTCCCGGGCTCAAACAACTGAATGAACCACTGATACACCTCATTCATCCACAGTCCCCAGTCGCGCCCTCTCTTATAGAAATACATGAAAAAGTATCCACAAAGCCCGGCGCCTGAATAGGCAACCACATTACCCGGGTTGGCCGAGGTAGAAACAAACGTAATCAAAAGAAAAACAGCGGTTACAACCCAAAGGGGAATCCCTCCTGAAATCATAGGGAAAAGCAGGTAACGGGGCACCAGATAAGTGGTAGCAACTGCCACGCCAACTACAGAAGCCGTAGCCCCTGAGAGATACAATTGCCCAACCTGTGCTCTGAGGGCCGGAAACAGATAGCTCCCACCGAGAAAAAAGATTGCCCCGGCTATTCCTCCATACAGGTAGAGCGGAATAATCACTTTGTTGCCGGACATTGTCTGCAAAATGCTGCCAAATGCCCAAAGCCATATCAGATTGACGATAGTGATAATAACTCCGGTATGCACAAACATATAGGTAAGCACCGTCCAAGGTGCTACTGCCAGGCTCTCCAGTTTTGCAGGCATAACCACCCAGGGCATAATTTCCTGTTGGAACAGCTCCGCCCCTGAACCCGTCAGATTGTATATAGTCTTAATAATTCCAAAGCATACAAATAGCATTGCATTTATGGCTACAAGTGCCATTAAAGCGTTGTTATCATCTCCCAGAGTGATTCTCCTGGTCCGCCTGCTGATATATCTTTCCGACTCGCCCATCCTTAAAAGTGTTTATCAGGGTAAAGTTACCCAAATGATTGACATAAAGAATAGTGCCCGATTTTAATATCTCCGGCTTCTTTTCGAAATCCAGAAAATCATAAGTAGAAATCCTGTGGCAAGGCCTCCCAGATGGGCGAAGTGTGCAATGCCATCGCCACCGGTAGCACTACGGATAGACGACATCCCGCCAAACAGGTCGATTAATACATACACTACTACAATCCACTTGGCTTTGATAGCGAAAGGAAAGGGAATTATAAAAAACTGTACATTGGGATAAGTATAGGCAAATGCGGCCAGCAACCCCATAATAGCCCCGGAAGCACCAACTGCTACACTTCCCGGAATCAGTAATATCTGGGCAAAAGCTGCACCCAGGCCGCTGAGCAGGTAGAAAATAATAAATACTTTAGGCCCCCAGTTACGCTCAAGCATAGAGCCAAAAAGCCAGAGCGCATACATATTAAACAACAGATGAGCCCATCCGCCATGCAAAAACATGTGGGTAATCAGTTGGTATGGGCGGAAATGAGGATCCTCCATACCATAAAGGGCAAACCGGGCAGTAATATAAAACTTGTCATCAAATAAATACTGACATAAAAAAATCAAACAGTTGACAATAATTAAATTGATTACTACCGGAATCGGAGTCTGCGAAGGCCTGTAACTGTTATAGGTCATTCAGAAAATATTTAGGTCGCAATTTCGGAAATAATAAAAGAATCTCACTATCAGAGCACCGCTATTTAGCAACTAATCTGTTAAACGTATCAGGTATCCAATCAGACAAACTCTCCATCTCCCCTTCCGGAAATTACAGACCGGCACCCTCTTGTATAAAATGCAGCAATGGTATCCGATGGGAGCTGCGACAGATAATTGATTACTTCCCGGTACGAATAACTTCCGAAGCAAAACAGGATTCTCCCGGTCTCCGCAGATGTAAAAAAGCGAAACCGGCGTGAGGGTTTCCTCCCTGCCCCATCTTTTAATTCCACAATGCGAAGCCCCGCATCAGGCTCACCATCCCGACGCAGTATATCCCTGAGTACAGCCAAATCCTCTTCTGTACCTGCCACATCTATCACACCAGACAACTTCCTGTATGCGGGAATCGTTCCCGAAAGGGTAAGCACTTTTCTTGCAATGGAAATTATCAGGAACGAAAGTAGCGCAGCAAGCCCCACGCTTGTGGTCAGCACGCGGAACTTATCAGGCAACACAATAAAAACTCCCCACAGCAGG
>JACFNA010000010.1:17864-35659 GCA_019455085.1 Chitinophagaceae bacterium | reverse complement strand
GTAAACAAATAGTCTTCGAATTCATTTCTGTTGTAAATGTGATAACACAAAATTTCTCCGTCATCTTTTACAACCAAATAACCGCCTGTTGCATCAAGAACACCAGTCCAAACTTTTGACGGCATCATTCCTAATGCAATATCTGTCAAAAAGCGTTTGATTTTGTAGGAATAAAACGGGTGATTGTTATCCAAATTGTAACTAAGTGGATTTTTAGCAGAAATTTCGGCAACTAATTCTGATGTTTTTGAAAAATTAGAAGTGAAAAATAAAAACACAATTTCAGAAATTATTTTTGGCAACGCACTATCAATTAAAACCAAATTATTCTCAAAGACCGAACTTTCGGGTTGCTCAAAAGAAAATTTGCCTTTTAGTTTTTGCAACCCTTCAATTCGGTCTTTGATTTTGCTTTTTGTGTCTATTGCGTTAATATCTTTGATTTGTTTAGCCGTTAAATTCAAGATGTTCACTTTGTAAACAAAGTTTGTAGTTTTACCTGCATTTAGCAGAGTAGAAGCTCTACCAAGTTGTGATTTGATACTGAAACCAAGTTCTGGATTTGCGCCTGTTCGTTGGTCGTGAATAACAATGCGAATATCGCTTTTCACAGTTGATTTTGCCTTTAGAGAATGGCTGTTAAACGAATTGATAAACTTTTCAATTTCTGGAATTGAAAATGTTGCACCTGTTTTTTCTTTAAGTTTTGTGAGTAAAAATTGTGCTTGCTTTTGAAATTCGTTAACATTAATTCTAATTTCTTCATCGTTATTCTTTACGATTACTAAATCTTTGTTGTAACTAAATTCAAATGTTCCATCGCTTTCATCACGCAATACTTTGATAATAGGAAAAATCAGATTCTCAATCTTGTTAAGATTACTGTCTCCCGCAAAAAGTTTCTTATCCGCAATAACTCTTAGAAGTGTGTAAATTTCACTCCACTCGCCTTTATTTCCTTTTATCATTTGATTTTAATGCCGATTCGTTTTAAAATCTCTCTCGCAGTTGCCTGAATTGCAGGAACGGCAACGGAATTGCCGAATTGTTTGTAAGCAGATGCGTCAGCAACGGGAATTACAAAATTGTCTGGAAAGCCCTGTAACCTTGCCCATTCTCTTGGTGTCATTTTTCTAATTCCCTCACGATTTACTTCACCTTTTATGTGTGTTGTTGGTGTAAAATCTTTTAAACGATTGTCGTAAACTAAATTCCGCTCTCTGCCCATTCCTCCAACAACAATTGCATTAGCAATTCCTTTGTCTGGAATTATTTCAAAACCAAAACCGTTGCCCTTACTTTCGTGTCTTGCTTTGTGATTGTGTAATGTCTGCAAGTATTGTGTAGAGAGAAAATATTTTGTTGCTGGAACCTTCTTTTCTTTAATGTCTGCAAATTTTACTTTTTCTCCTGTTGGTTTTGGATATGCAAATTCTGTAACTCCTAAATCTTTTCGGAAACCAACTATAAAAATTCGTTCACGATTTTGCGGAACGCCAAAATCTTTTGCATTTATGATTTGTGGTTCGGGAACGAAATAGCCTAAGTCGTTACGCAAAACATTTAAAATTGTTTCAAGGGTTTTTCCTCCATTGTGATTTCTTAAACCTTTTACGTTTTCTAAAAATACTACTTTGGGCTTCTTACGCTTTATGATCTCTGCAACATCAAAAAACAAAGTTCCTCTTGTATCTTCAAAACCGCCCCTTCGCCCTGCAATTGAAAACGCTTGGCAAGGGAAACCTGCACAAAGGACGTCAAAGTTGTCAGGAATGTAGAATTTCGTTCTCTCTTTTGTAATATCACCAAAAGGAAGTTCGCCAAAGTTAGCTTTGTATGTCCTCTTTGCTTCTTTATCCCACTCAGAACTAAAAACACATTTTCCTCCAAGATTTTGCAATGCTAAACGAAAACCGCCAATGCCGGCAAACAAATCAATAAATTTGAATTGTGGTTTTTCGTTCGGTGGAAAAGGTACGCCATAATACTCAAAAATTCCGTATTGTAGGGCTTCTTCAGCTACTTTTAACGTCACTTTTTCGTCAGGAAATTTATACTCTAAAATCTCTTTAGCAAACTTTACGGCATCTTCCTTGAAATATTGAGAAACACCATTTCTACTATTGTGCAAATAATGAGTTAATACAGCTTCATTATAGTTTTCAGGTTCTACAACGCGAATTTTAAATGATTTATCATTTAAAGACTCAAGCAATATTTTCCCTTTTAATTTCATCTTTTTTTTGCTTGTATTTCTTGTTCAATTTCGGATACGCAAAGGAACAATTTTTTTGTTATTTGTTTGCCCCAAAAGCGTAAAACTTTCCAACCTGCTTTTTCCAAGTATTCATTGACTTCCTTATCTCTACTTATGTTTCGCTCAATTTTGGTGTACCAAAATTCTTGGTTGCTTTTATGGTCGTGTTTTCTAGTTTCCCAATTTTCGCCATGCCAAAATTCGCTATCCACAAATACAGCAATTTTGTATTTTTTGAAGGTCAGGTCAGGCTTACCAAAAACGGTCTTGTCATTTTTACGGTAGCGGTATCCACGTTTCCAAAGTTCTTTTGATAGTGCAAGTTCAATTTTTGAGTTGTGAGATTTCACAGCTTGCATATTTTTTCGTCTTTGCTCTTTGGTCAATTTGTCCACGCTGTAAAGTTAGTCAAAACACCAAAAGTTGGTTCATCTTTTCGCCCTAAAGTTTGATTCTACTACGGTCGTCCATACGCCTAAGCCCAATTTTTGTATTTGCGAACTCAGGGCACCACAGCGACATCTGCCTTATTATCTTTCAAATCCCCTAATTGCAGAATTGAAATTGCCACACAGCCAACTATTGCAATGCTTACAGAATGAACGTAATATACTCTCTGTAACGATTAGAATTGATTTCGGATGCACTAGTTCTACCTGAATACCGAAATCAAAAAGCTTTTCATATCTGACCATGAAGCGCTATCTGCCGCTGCATTATAGGCTACCGGGATACCAAATTCCTTTCCGTTTTTACCGGCCTCCGGACTGGTGAATCCATGCTTGGCATCTGCATAGTCTTTAAACACATAGTTCACTCGGGCATTATCCATTTTTGATTTGAATGGCGCTACATTTTCTTTTTCAAACTCATCTTCCAGCCCATGACAAACGAGCACCTTAGCCTTAACAGCGGCTTGTGGTGTGATGCCCCCCAGGCTTGGATGGAATCCTACAGCCGCCACCACATCCGCCCCTGATGTGGCTGCTGTGATTGCAGCGTATCCTCCAAAGCAAAAACCAATCACCGCAATCTTACTGCTATCCACCTCCGGGTAAGTTTTCAATTTCGCAATTGCAGCTTCAACCACATCTCTCACTAATGCTGCATTACTTCCATAAGGCTTAGTAAGCGCCATAGCTTCTGTAGGATTGTGCGCAATCATTCCCTCGCCAAACATATCCACAGCCATAGCAGCATAGCCAAGTCCTGCCAACATAGCTGCTCTGTCTTTTACATAAGTATTTAATCCCCACCACTCAGGCAATACAACAATGCCGGGGCGTTTTCCTGTCTGGTTGTTATCTGCTGCATAGCTCACAATGTGTTTTGTGCTACCAAACTCAAAGTCGGACTGCTGCCGGCTGATGTGCTTCTCCTTAATCTGAGTTTGCAGTTCCTGAAAAGTTCCTTCCATAGTATTTTTATTTAATGGTTGATTATTGGCTTTCTGGTTACCGCCCTGATTGCAGCCGGTTAGGAATAGCATTCCGAACAGACCAATAGCAAAACAGTGCGGTGTGATACTCTTTAACAAATGATATTGCATTGCAATTTGAATTTAGCAGATAAATTCTTTCTTCAAAATTACTTCGTTTATTGTTTACTTTGCTCCTATGGCTCTATTTATCTCCTCTATCAATTCCGGAAGCAATGGCAACTGTTATTATGTCGGGAACACCCGGGAGGCCGTGCTGGTTGATGCAGGTATTTCGTGCAGGACGATAGAGAGGAGGATGAAAGAGTTGCATCTTGACATTCAACATGTAAAGGCAATCTTTATATCTCACGAACACATTGACCACATCAAAGGGGTGGAAACTCTTTCAAAAAAGTTTAATATACCTGTATATATCTCAGAAACCACTTACAGATCGAGCGGACTGGATATAGAGAATGGACGACTTCATTATTTCACAGACGATGACCTCATTACCATTGGCAACCTCCATATCCATACATTTAGCAAGATTCACGACGCAAGTGACCCCTTCAGTTTTGTAGTTCGGGACGATGAGGTGCAGGTAGGTGTTTTTACGGATATCGGTACCTGTTGCGAAAATCTGATAAACTGGTTCAAAGGATGTCATGCCGCATTTCTGGAAGCAAACTATGATGAGCAGATGTTGCAAAACGGCCCCTACCCTTACTATTTGAAAAAGAGAATATCCGACGGACGTGGCCACCTGAGCAACACCATAGCACATAAGCTCTTTGCAGATCACCGTCCGGAGTTTATGACCCATCTTATCCTATCGCACCTTTCTCAGCAAAATAATACACCTGAGATTGTGGAAAAGCTTTTTTCTTCCGTTTCCGACGATGTCGCTATCACTGTGGCTCCAAGGCATCAGGCCACTCCTGTTTTCGAAATAACCACCGGGGAAACAAAAACAATATCTGCTGTTACCTATCAACAGTTGCGCATTGATTTTTGATTCATTCCGGGAAAACAAACCTTTACAAAATGTAAATTTGCTACACGGTTTAGGAAACCAGCACAAATTATCATCCTGACTCTAAAAAATTAATCATGCAAAAATCTGCAATCGTCTCAGGAGCCGGCGGCGCATTGGGCCGGGTAATCGTAAAGAAACTCCTTGCAGAGGGATACCACGTAAGCTCACTCTACCACAGCGGAGACCATGAATCAAACGAGAACTTAACAGCGTATAAGGTCAACCTCCTCGACGAAGCACACACAGAAGAAACTGTTACTTCAATCTTTAATCAGAGAGCAGAAGTGCAGGTACTGATCTG
This sequence comes from Chitinophagaceae bacterium, assembly GCA_019455085.1. Taxonomy (GTDB): domain Bacteria; phylum Bacteroidota; class Bacteroidia; order Chitinophagales; family Chitinophagaceae; genus Ginsengibacter. The sequence continues at coordinate 30,642 of JACFNA010000010.1, read as the reverse complement.
CACGGCCGGCGGCTTTGCGATGGGAGATATTGTACACACTACCTCTTCTGCCATTCAGCAACAGATAGACCTGAACTTTAAAACCACTTACCATCTGGTGCGCCCTGTGTACACCCGTATGAAAAATCAGGAGCAAGGAAGAATTTTTATTACAGGAAGCAAGTCCGCGCTCAATCCTGAAACCGGGACACAGACACTGGCTTACACCCTCTCTAAGGCCATGCTTATCAACCTTGCCACAATCCTTAATGCAGATAATCGCCATAAGGTCATCACAACTGTAATTGCACCATCAATAATTGACACTAAAGCTAATCGCGAAGCGATGCCTGAAGCCGATTTTTCTAAATGGGTGACTCCTGAACAGATAGCAGAAATTATCGCATTTTATGCCTCTGAAAAGTCTGAAATACTGAGAGAACCGGTGTTGAAGGCCTTTCATCTGACCTAAATATGTCGTAATTATGACCTAAATCATACACTGGTGGCTGTTTCAATGGAGATTTTGAGATACTTTTGTCCACCATTCTATGAGCGACTACAGAATCAAAACATTAGTCTTTGTGGGGCTTAGCCTGTCCTTTCTCGGATACACCGCATGGATTTATTTTCATAAAGAAAGAGAAGATCATCCTGCAAATGCAGCCGCACAACATGGCAAAATGATCTGGCAGGAGAAGAACTGCGGATCGTGTCACCAACTCTACGGGCTGGGGGGGCATCTGGGTCCTGACCTTACCAATGTATATGCAAGCAAGCCCGAAGCCTATATCAGAGCAATATTGTCGGCAGGTACGCCGGTAATGCCTAACTTTCACCTTTCGGAAAATGAAAAAGCAGATTTGATAGAATTCTTTAAATACACTAATTCTACAGGAACCTCAAGTCCTAAATCCTTTACACTTCATGCCGATGGCACCATATCAAAATAAAAATAACTACGCTGCACCTTTCATCACCACAGGATTGATATTGCTGTGCAGTGCGTTGTTGTTCGGACTACTGGCTGCTATCCAATACATCGTTCCGGGATGGGGGCGTGATACTTTTTCCTTTGAAAAGCTCCGTCCGCTTCACGTGTCCTCCGCAGTATTCTGGATTATCGCAGGAGCCATGGGCACTGTGCTCACATATTTACAGGAGCATAATCAGAAACCACTGAAAAATAAAGCACTGGTAAAATGGCAGTTTTACCTGTTCGCTGCCTCCTTTGCCGGCATCCTGATTTCCTACTTCTTCGGAGTATTCAGCGGAAGAGAATATTGGGAGTTTCATCCATTATTTGCTATCCCTATCACTATCGGCTGGATACTGTTTATTATCAACTTTACCACTAACCATCTGAAGCTAAAGGGAGCGCCGGTATATGTGTGGATGTGGTTTACAGGTGCAGTGTTCTTCCTGTTTACCTATCTTGAGTCTAACCTCTGGCTGATTCCGGGCGTAAGGAATCATCTGGTGAAAGACATGACCATCCAGTGGAAGTCGTATGGTTCCATGGTGGGTGCGTGGAATCAGCTGATCTATGGCAGCTCCATCTACCTCATGGATAAGATTGCAGGCAACAAAAAATACAGCCACTCTCCAATCGCCTTCGGGCTTTATTTCCTGGGGCTCTTTAACCTGATGTTCAACTGGGGGCATCACATCTATACCCTACCGGCACATGCGGCCATTCAGTATATAGCATACATCGTGAGTATGACTGAACTGTATCTTTTCGGCAGGATTATTTATTTGTGGAAGTCATCGGTAACCACAGCACGAAAAAATATCCATATTCGCCCTTTCCAGTTTCTGTTGTCAGCAGATATCTGGGTATTTATGACACTGGGCCTTGCAATAGCAATGTCTGTGCCTGTACTTAACCTCTACATGCATGGCACACACGTAATTGTAGCGCATACCATGGGGGCTACCATCGGTATCAACAGCCTGTTACTGCTGGCCTTCGCTTACGATATGGCAGGGAGCCAGGGAGAGGTTATGACACGAAACAAAAAACTCATCGACCGAGGAATTGTTCTTACCAATATATCCCTGTTTGTCTTCTGGCTTGCACTGATTATTGCCGGCTTTATGAAATCTTTCTGGCAGATGAGCGACACTACCGAACCTTTCGGTGCAATGATGTTAAGACTGCAGCCTTATTTCCGTGTATTTTATATCGCAGGCCTGGGCCTTGCCACTGGATTGGGAATGGTTATCTACCCGCTCCTGAAAAAGCAATGGACAAAGAGGCTGACAAGAAACGCCGCATCAGAATTTTCAGGTGGGAGCTACCAGGAAAAAGCGGTTGAAATCGCCTGACAATCCCTACAACCTTCTTACCCAGATATTCCTGAAACTGATGGGTTTACTATCGTCACCATGAGCCTGCAGTTTAATGGGTGAAGGGCCATGAGCATGATACTCCGGATAGCCGATATATACGGTCTCTCCTTTCAGGGAGACATTGTTCTGCACTAACACTCCGTTGAATATAACGGTGACCCTTGCCGAATCTTTCAGGCTCCCGTCATCGTTAAACCTGGGTGCCGTCCATATCACATCATAGCTCTGCCACTCACCTGGTTTTTTATTGGCATTCACCAGAGGGGCATATTGTTTATACACACTCCCTGCCTGCCCGTTAGAGTAGGTACGGTTACTATAATTATCCAATATCTGAATTTCATAACCCGCATCTCCTTTTCCGGTACTCGCCAGAAACAAACCACTATTGCCCCTCAGTTGGCTTGAACCCTCAATTTCTTTAGGAATTTGCCATTCAATATGAAGTTGATAGTCCTGGAAGGATTCCCGGGTCTGGATATTTCCCGATTTCTTATTCACAGTTACTACCCCATCATGTACATACCATTCGGCAGGACTTCCCGGCTTACTGACACTCTCCCATTGCGACAGATCTCTGCCATCAAAGAGGATAATCGCATCAGAGGGAGGTTGTGCATTCGTAGCGCCTGGAGTCACAACCGGAGGTACCGGCGACCAGACTTCTGTTTCTTCAGGTTTCATTTTTTTTTGTGCGAGGCAGTTTAGAGAAACTCCAATCGCCATAAGGACAATAATTGATTTTTTCATTTTCAGGAATTGGAATCAGGGTAAGTAGCACATTCTTTCATCTCTTGTTCTGTATAGGAAAGGCCGTATTGCTTCAGGACATCATCGGGCACTCCATTCCACATATTCGGCTGGTTGCCTACATAGCCCACATCCTTCACTCCGATAGGAGAAGTAAAAAAGCCTGACGCAGTAAGGTTTCTCATAAGAGTAAAAAAATTAACCCCCTGTTGCATTTCCTTCTTTGCCTTCTTTGGGTATGCGATCATATCTACCAACTCGATCTGCTCTTTGGAAGTACAGTTGACAAAGGCATTATTGAAGCGTTTATAACACTGCTGATCCATCCATTGCAATCCACCGCGCATAGGTACCTTAAACTCCGGCTTATCCTTCACTATAAACTCAATAAAATCAGGTACACCTGCGTCAGATGCACTTCCACTCACATCATCCTTCGGGATGATGATATCTGCAAGTACAGTGATAGTTGCCATTTCATGGGCTGTAAAGTAGGTCTGGGCATTCACCTGCTTCAACTGTTCTTCTTCCTCCTTCATTCTGCCGGCAGGCATGGTGTCCTTACCATCCTTCACCACAGCAGCGCCTGTAGCCTTCTTATCTTCTGTCTTACAGGCATCCAGCAGCACTCCTGTAGAGAGCGTACCAAATGCCAGCACCTTCAATGATTTACGTCTGTCCATTTATGTTATCTATTTAGATATTATTCTTCTTTAGCTGATCGATAATATATTCCGACGTGCGCATGCTGAGCGCCAGAATTGTCCATGTAATATTCTTATCAGCCTGTGACACAAATTGTCCGCCATCCACATTAAACACATTCTTACAGTCATGTGCCTGTGCATACTTATTCAGTGCGGAGGTTTTGGGGTTATTTCCCATCCGGATGGTACCTGCTTCGTGGATAATGTTTCCGGGGTTGTGCAGTCCGTAATTATTCTCCGGCCCATCATTTCCACCCCATGTTATCACGGCCCCCATTGCATGGAGTATCTCTGCAAAAGTCTCCTTCATGTGCTTAGCCTGTTTGATTTCATAATCTGAATACTTTGTATTAAATCTCAACACAGGGATGCCATACATATCCACTACATTGGGGTCAATCTCACAATAGTTGTCTTCACGAGCGATAGACTCTCCACGGCCGGCCATGCCCACGTGCGCACCAAAGAAATATCTGTAATCTTCTTTGAGGGAGACACCATATCCGCCCGCCTCCTTTTGTTTGCCCTTAATCTTGTAGGTACCATTGAGGTTCTCAATTCCCCAGTTAAATCCATACAAAGGCATTCCAAAGCCTCCGCCATATTCAATATGATACCCTCTGGGGAAATCCAGCTTTTTATTATCAAGCCACCAGGGTGTGTACACATGCATACCACCTACACCATCCTCGTTATACCGCTTCCGGTCAAACAGTTCAGGAATGATGCCTCCCATATCTGCACCCGTACTGTCGTGCAGGTATTTGCCCACCACATTGCTGGAATTGGCCAGCCCGTTAGGATGCCGGGGCGATTTGGAATTAAGCAGCAGCCTTGCAGACTCACAGGCACTGGCGCCCAGCACCACTGTCCGTCCCGTGATCTGATACTCCTGCAAATCTTCTTTATTCACATAACTTACTCCTGTAGCCAGCCCTTCTCTGTCTGTCAATATCTCCCTGGCCATTGCATTCGTGAAAAGATCTACATTTCCTGTTTTCATCGCAGGAAATACCAGACACGAACCTGAAGAGAAATCTGCATACACCTTACAACTCCGGTTGCATTGCGAGCAGAAAAAACACTGGCCTCTTTCCTTATTAATCGGTTTAGTAAGTATGCTCAGCCTTGAAGGAACCACCGGTATTCCAATACTGTTGCCTGCGCGTTTAATAAACAGTTCATGCAGTCTGGGTTTTGGAGGTGGCAGGAAAATGCCATCAGGCTCGTTTGGCATATTAATATTGGTGCCGAAAACCCCGAGCAAACGGTCTATTGCATCATAGTAGGGTTTCACATCCTCATATCCTATAGGCCAGTTTTCGCCAAGTCCATCCACATCCTTGTGTTTAAAATCTTTTGGGCCAAACCTCAGCGATATTCTTCCCCAGTGATTCGTACGCCCTCCCAACATTCTGGCTCGCCACCATTCCCAGTTTGATCCCTTCGCCTGCGTATATGGTTCTCCATCGATCTCCCAACCCCAATAGCAGCCATCGAAATCGCCAAACGGGCGGTATTTGGTGCTTGCACCCCTTCGGGGAGATTCCCAGGCATTCTTGAGTTGTGCGGAATCAACCGCAGGGTCATAATAAGGCCCGGCTTCCAATAATGCCACTTTTAACCCTGCTTTTGCCAGCACATAGGTCGCCATACCACCGCCGGCACCTGAACCAATTACAATTGCATCATATTTCTTTGGCTGTTTCTTAATTTGAAATTCTCCCATGAATTATCAGGCTTTTTAGTTTCGAGAGTGTAATCATTTAGCAGGTATGAAAATAGCATTTTCTATGGGAATTACGCATGGACATTTTTTTCTATGCTTCCCTAAATTCAATTCGACTTAATATCAGCAGCCTTTACGATTCAAATTCACCTACTATATAGCCGGTTGCAAACCCGTGAGAGGACAATATTTCTGTGCATTTCTCTATGTGGTATCATGCTCATGTCCATTTCACAATAGAACTCCTCTCTTTAAATGATGTAATTTTGCTTCCTCATTCTGAACTCATCTCATGGAAATATTGCCGGGTGATTTATTGAAAGGTATTGACAATCCTTCCGATTTGAAAAAGTTGAAAAGGGAACAGTTGGCTCAACTCAGCAATGAACTCAGGCAATACATCATCGATGTGGTAAGCATGTACGGCGGCCACCTCGCTGCAAGCCTCGGAGTAGTAGAACTTACTGTCGCCCTGCACTACGTTTTTAACACGCCATACGACCAGGTAGTCTGGGATGTAGGCCATCAGGCCTACGGACATAAAATTCTCACAGGTCGCAGAGATAATTTCATTACCAACCGCAAGCTCGGCGGCATCAGTGGATTCCCCAAGCGATCAGAAAGTGAGTATGACACCTTCGGGGTGGGACATTCATCCACTTCAATCTCTGCCGCACTGGGAATGGCATTGGCTTCAAAGTACAAAGGCGAGTATGACAGGCAGCACATTGCGGTTATAGGAGATGGGGCACTCACAGCCGGGCTCGCTTTTGAAGGATTGAATCACGCAGGTATCTCTCAATCCAACTTGCTAATTATCCTCAACGATAACCACATGAGCATAGACCCCAATGTGGGTGCGCTCACCAAATATCTTTCCGGGCTGAATGAGAGAAAAGATAGTAATAAGACGGACGACGGCTTTGCAGCGCGAAAAACCAACTTCTTTGAATCGTTGCAACTGCAATACTTCGGGCCTGTCAACGGGCATGATCTGACAGCGCTAATCGACATGCTCACGCTCTTAAGAAATACCGATGGACCTAAGCTGCTTCACATCAAAACAATAAAAGGAAAGGGATATGTTCCGGCAGAGCAGAACCAAACTCAATGGCATGCACCCGGGCTATTCGACAAAATATCAGGACAGATATTAAAGAAAAAAACCGACAGCCCCCAACCACCGAAATATCAGGATGTATTCGGACACACTATCATAGAACTCGCCAAACAAAATGACAAGATAATGGGGGTAACTCCGGCCATGCCTACGGGGAGTTCATTGAAATTTATGATGGACGAGATGCCTGACCGTGCTTTTGACGTGGGCATCTGCGAACAGCACGCCGTGACGCTCAGTGCGGGCATGGCCACACAGGGTTTGCGCGTATATTGTAACATCTATTCTACGTTTATGCAGCGGGCTTATGACCAGGTGATACATGACGTAGCCATACAAGATCTGCCGGTAATCTTTTGCCTCGACAGGGCAGGAATCGTAGGAGAAGACGGGCCTACTCATCACGGAGCCTTCGACATAGCGTATATGCGATGTATCCCCAATATGATTGTAAGCGCCCCAATGAATGAACATGAACTGAGAAACCTGATGTACACTGCCCAACTTAATAGCAATTCTCACCCATTTGCCATCCGGTACCCAAGAGGGCGCGGCGTCCTGACCGATTGGCGAAATCCGTTTGAAGAGATACCCGTAGGTAAAGGCAGAAAACTAAGAGACGGGCAAGAGATTGCTATCCTCTCTCTGGGGCACCCCGGAAATTTTGTAACCGAGGCAATCAGCAAAGTGCTCCCCAACGGAATCAATCCTGCTCATTACGACATGCGATTTGCAAAACCTCTTGACGAAGAATTGCTTCATCGGATATTTAATACCTATTCTAAAATAATTACTATAGAAGACGGTACCGTTAAGGGTGGATTTGGTGCCGCTGTTTCAGAATTTGTAGAAGCAAATAATTATAAGGCACAGATTACCATCATCGGAATACCTGACAAGTTCATTGAGCACGGCGCTCCTGAAGAATTATACAAAGAGATTGGGATGGACGCAGAGGGGATTACACATGCAATACAGCGGGTTTGCTAAATCACAAACTATACTTTCATCAGCCTCTTCCTCCTGCTCCTTCTTTTCAAAATAATATATATCGTCGTTCCCGCCAACATGAGCGCCAGACCTTCAAGAATATAATTCCAGGTGTAATCTTTTTCCTCTAATGCAATCGCTGAAGTATCCCCCATAATTACCAGTCCGGCCCAGAAATGTGGATTTGCCGTGCGGCCTTTTTCATTTTTCAGATATTCCAGTTTAGCTGCGCGCAGTGCATCGTCTTTCTCCATTCCTCCGAGGAGGTTTTCGTAAAACATATCCAATAACTGGTTGCTGGCTTTCTCATCAATATTCCAGAGGCCGGTCAACATACTTTCGCTGCCTGCGTAGTTAAACGCATGAGCCAGGGAAATCATCCCTTCACCATCCATATACCCGGGTTTCCCTGTTTCGCAGGCAGATAATACTGTAAGTGCTGATGGTAAGTTGTACTGATATAAATCATTTACATAAAGCACATTTGAATCAGCCCCTGATTTGTCCTTTGCAAATATTAGTTTGGAGTAAGCCGGATTGATATTATCTGAGACTGCATGTGTGCCCAGATGGATTACCTTATTCTTTCCGGCCGCATTGATAAAGGCATCCCTGGTACATTCCACTCCTACATAACTTTTGCCTCCCAATAGCCCTGCCAGCTTATTGAGCAACATACGGGAAAATGGTTGTGGTAACAAGGTCAGATAAGCGCGATCCATCTTCAGGGAATCAGTGATTGTCTTTCTATAGTTATTCTTCAACTCATCTGAAAACACCGGAGCAAACCCTGCAAACTGGCCTTTAAACTTCGTACTCCCATGATTCCTGTTCATCACTAACATACTATACTGGTAAGAGAAAGTGTACCTGGCCAACAGGCTCTCCGTCGCCAATTCGCTGAATGAGTGAATCCTGGAAGGAGTAAGTATTTCCAGGTTCAGATTATAAAGCACCCCATCAGGTATAACAATAATCTTACGATGATGAACTCCCGACTCAATGGGCTTCCAGAGCAGGTTGTATAATTCAAAAAGTGCATCCGTAACTATGGAAGTGGCAGATAACGGGCTTATTATCCTGGAAATATTTTCAGACAATCCTGCAGAACTTAAAGAGTAAATCTTTCTGGAAATATTGTCGGCTACTAAAGCGTACAAGCTGTCGCCTGCAAAAAAGTACCGTACCAGTGTATGCCCTGCAGGTACTGAAGAATATAAATTATCCGGCACAGACAAAACCGACTGATATCGCATTCTGAAATAGTCAGGATAATTGTTCTTCAGATATGTTCTGTAATTATTTACCTCATCAAGAGCCTGCAGATATTTTGCAAAGTTGTCTGTTGCCTTACCCTGCACCTTCGCAATGGATGCAAGATTTGCATTGAGTGTTCTCTCTTTTTGCAGGACATTCCTGGGAACCCCTGCGTAGTCAATAGACTGTGCAGCATTCAGTCGGTTCCTGATGCGCGAATACAAAGCAGATTCCTGGAGGCCCATCACCCGGTCTATATAGACACTCTCGTTTGTAATTCTGTATAATTCTAAATTAAGTTGTTTGACAAAGTCAAAAAGATCTTCATTCTCTGCAAGTAGCACCCGGTTATTTGCCTCATCATTGAGGAAGCTCTTTTTTCTTTCCACAATATTTATAGCCACCTCCAGTCGTTTCAGATTGGTTTCGATAAACTCTTTGGTTTTATTTTTCTGCATTGCATAAGAGGCCTTTGTACTACTTAAGATAGCCGCAGGCTTTCTCGACTCCACTTTAATAGAATCCAATAAAGAAGAAGCACTTTCAATTTTTTTATTAAGTAGTTTCAGAGCTGTCTCTGCATAATTATAGGAGGATTGGTAGTTCTTTGCCAAATACTCTATTTCGGAAAGATTCAAAAGCTGGTCAAATGCAGCCAGGCTTTCATTATCCTGAACTCCTAACACGTAATTATAGGCTTTCCGGGCTACTTCCTTTGCCATCACACTTTCGTTGTTAATAGCATGGAATCTGGATTTTTCTGTCAGGAATCCCAAATAAATATCATCATAAGCCCCGCCCAAAGCTGCCTGGAACAGGCTGTCGCTCTTCTGGTAATAGCTTTCAGCCTTTTGAAATTCACCTCTGTTCTGAAATATCCCCGCAAGGGCATAGTATCCATCCGCGAGCCAGAAAGGATCGGCATCGTCCATCAGTTCAAGATTACGAATACCCAACTCCAGATAATTGCGTGCCCCCTCTTCGTCTCTCATATCATGCAACAAACGCCCCAGGAGTAGCTGGGAATTATAAACCTCTCTGTTTCCGGGCGGCAGGTTTTTCTTTTTCTCTGCATAAGCGATTTCAAGGAGTTCTTTTGCCTTCTTGAAATCGCCTATACCTTTATATAATCCTCCCAGATTGTCAATACATTGATAGAGAAATGACTTTCTGTGACTTTCCTTATCCTTCTCTTCACCCGTAGCATTGAATTTTTCAAGATGCGCTATGGCTGCATATTGTTCCTCGATCGCTTTCTGCTGCTCTCCCAACAAGCTCGAAACACCCGCCATATTATTATAGAGCACCGCCACTCTGTAAAACTGATTAAGCGGTATTTGTGGAGCTTTCCTGATGGAATTCAATGCCTGCTCGAAGTAAAACAAGGCACTGTCCAGCTTCGACTCATAATACATTGCAGCCCCCATCCCGTTCTGAGCTATATAGAGTAGTTCATAGTCAGGATTATCCAGAGACGACATTACCTTTATAGCTCTGACGCCATGTTCTCTGGCCAGACTGATTCTGCCCGTTCGCTGTGCGTAGGTTGACAGGTTATTTTCTATAGTGCCAATTAAGGCATTACTGCTGCTGATTTTCTGAGCATACTTCAGTGCATTTTGGCAAGTCGTATAGGCCTTACCGTTATCACCTGCAAACGAATAGTAATCAGCCGCCTCAATATACGCCTGGCTGGCGGTAGCATCCGACGGAGCCAGTTCGAAAATTTTCTTCAGCAAGGCTTCTGTTTCCTTGTCTGATTTATCAATTCCATCAACGTAATAATGAATTTTGCCACCAATAAAAATGTAATTGACTAAAGAATCCGGCTTACGTAATCTGAAGTATTTGTCCACCTTCTCATTAAGCACCTTCAGTGCCTGCTGATACTCTTTCTTCTTGATGGCCGCCTGCATTTCAGGTATGCCATCTGACTGGCTAAGGGCAGACAGCGACAACCCCATACTCATTACAAGTAAAGGCAGGTATCGAATTATATTTGCCAATCTCAAAGGCATGTCTTGTTATTGCGCATGAAGGTCCGCAAGCAGCTTTTCTTTCTGTTCATTGTCAGAAGCAGCAATGTATTGCACCGCCTCTTCTTTCCTGCCCATATCCAAAAGCGCCAGCCCCAGATACCAGTTAGCGTCATTGTAAAAAGCGCTTTCTTTGGTTTGCAACACTACTTTAAAAAAATCAACAGACTGCGCGGCCTTACCCATTGCCAGGTAGCCGGAACCAATAAAATAGTTAAGTGTATCACTATTCTTATGGTCCTTTAATAACTCCAACCATCTACGGTTGGCTTCCTCATATTTTCCCATCTTATAATCAATCATACCCCTGTCAAACTCATAGGTTTCCGACACACCCATTGCGGTGATTAATCCTGCTTCAGGCTGATAATATTGGGAAAACAGGCGTTCATTATCTGAAATAAAAAGATGAGTAACAATTGGCGACACTAAGAAAAAAGTAATAATGGCGGCTGCGGCTAATAATGTAAAGAGTATCACCCGGCTTTTTTTCCTCCCTGAAAAAACAGACTTAGATGAATTACCCAAATGAATCTGTTTTAATTCGCCCTCTAAAGCTTTCTCCCTGATTGCAGTAGTAGTCAGTTTCACCATCCGCACCTTTTCTCTCCACTCCTGATCATTATCTACTCTGTGCGTGAAGGATTCTGCCTTCTCCGGAGGCAGGTTTCCACTGAGGAAATCTTCTATCTCCTGATATTCTTCTTCGGTTATGTGTATGTTTTTCATTGGGAGTCCCGATTTATAAGTTCTCTTAATCTCTGAATGCACCTGTATTTTGAGTTTCGTGCAGTTGCCTCCGACCAACCCTTCACCTCTGATATCTCTCTCATCGACATTTTTGAATAATAAAACTTTGAGAGCAGATCTTTGCAACTATCACCCAACTCATCAAAATGAAGCTTAATCAAATCTATAAGCCTGTCTTCCTCCTCATCATACTCAGTCTCTGCTTTCCGGTTCAGTTCCTTGTCGGTAAACAATTCACTTTTAAACGACTTTGATCTTAACACATCAATCCATTTATTTTTACACACCCTGAAGAGATAGGCACTAAAATCAGCCTGACTTTCAGGGCTAAATCTTTCCAACTGTACATTCCTCCAAACTGTCAAAAATGCTTCCTGATAGATATCCTCTGCCTGAACGGCATTACCCCTGTTTTCCTTCACATACCTCTCCACAGCAGGAAAATTATTCCTATAAAGTTTCTCTAACAACTTAGGGTCATGAGCATATAACTGCTCCCGGAAACCAATCTCGATGTATTTTTTATCCTGGGTATTGATAGCGCTACTTGATGGTTATTACTGAAAGATAAAGAAAACCATTAAAAAACAAATAGTCCCTCTTTATCCCGGCACTAGCGATTGGCAGCACTTTTTCAAAAAAGGCTCATTCTTACTGGTGAAGAATGAACCTTTTACCCACAAATAAAAAAACACCAGTGAACAGTAATCGCTAATGCTCAATAATGTCCATTCTATACTATAATCGTAGCAGTATAGGTAATGTCATCAAAAAAAGCAGGATTTTTCAGATAACGAATTCCTTGTGTGGTTGCACCCTGATTATCAATCGTATATAAAAAAAGTGTTACCGAAAGCATCTCCCGGTAACACTTTAAAAATTATTCCCTCCAGCTTCAAATCTTATAGGAGCCGGTTTCTATCAGGTAATCTGCCACAAGTCTTCTGGCTGCTTTGGTGTTATATGGCTCTGCCTTAGTAAAGCGCTTCAGCCCCAGCAACATCATTTTTTGTTCATCACCTTCAGCAAAAGCGTTGATTGCGTCTTTGCCATACTTATTGATTTTATCAGCTGCATCAGTAATATACACCCTCATAATTGCCTC
>JACFNA010000010.1:0-17854 GCA_019455085.1 Chitinophagaceae bacterium | reverse complement strand
CTACCTTTCCTGTATTCCTGATGACTCTGATCAGGAGACTCTCAGCCGTAAACGTCTGTATTGCCATATCTGCAATATTCATGATGATTTCCTGCTCATCAGTCAGCTTATTCATCAGTTTTTGCACAGCCGCACCTGCCACCATCAAAATTGCTTTTTTGAAATTAGCGATTGCTTTGAGTTCCTTATCAAATTGTCCCCCCTCTTCATTTCCGAAGTCAGGAATACTCATTAACTCTTTCTGAACCTCCATCGCGGGCCCCATTAGATTGAGCCTTCCTTTCATCGCACGCTTTAGCATCATATCCACTGTCAGCAACCGGTTGATCTCATTAGTGCCTTCAAATATCCTGTTGATTCTGCTGTCTCTGTAACCACGACTGATGTTATACTCATCGCTGAATCCATTACCGCCATGTATCTGCACTCCTTCATCTACTACAAAATCCAGCGCTTCACTTCCTTTTACTTTCAACATGGCACATTCAATCGCATATTCCTCAGCCGCTCCTAACAAAGCTTCATTAAATGGCTTGCCCGAGGCAAGGAGTTCGGCTTCCTTCTCGGCAATCCAATTCGAAGTGCGGTATAAAGCACTTTCGGTAGCATAGATTTCAATAGCCATCTGTGCCAGTTTATGCTTGATGGCACCGAAGTTGGCTATTGGAGTTTTAAATTGTTCACGTGTCTTTGCATACTCAATAGAGTCAGCCAGAGCCAGCTTTGCTCCTCCAATTACAGCCGCAGCCAGCTTCAGCCTGCCGATATTCAGAATATTGAAAGCTATAATATGCCCGCGACCAATCTCACCCAGCACGTTTTCGACAGGAACCTTGCAATCCTGAAAGTATAGCTGGACGGTGCTGCTGCCATGGATTCCCATTTTATGCTCTTCAGCTCCCTGAGTGAATCCTTCCGCTCCGCGTTCGATAATAAATGCGGTGAACTTATCCCCATCAATTTTTGCAAAGACAGTATATACATCAGCAAACCCACCATTCGTAATCCAGACTTTCTGCCCGTTAAGCAAATAATACTTTCCGTCGGCACTCAGTGTAGCAGTTGTCTTAGCTCCTAAAGCATCACTCCCACTACCCGGTTCAGTAAGTCCATAGCTCGCTTTCCACTCTCCGGATGCCAGTTTGGGAATATATTTTTTCTTCTGTTCTTCGGTACCGAAGTAAAGGATTGGAAGCGTACCAATGCCGGTATGGGCGCTCAATGCCACGCTAAAAGAATAACCGGCTCCCAGCGCTTCTGTAAGCAAAGTGGTAGTCACAAAATCTTTTCCCATTCCTCCATAAGACTCCGGAATCGAAGTAGAAAGCAGCCCCTGTTCGCCGGCCTTAGTGAGCAGGGAGGCCATCAGGCCCGGTTCCTTGTTATCTATCCTGTTCATAATCGGCAGCACCTCTGTTTCAAGAAACTGCATACACATATCATGAATCATAGATTGCTCCTCCGAGAAATCTTCCGGTGTAAACGTATCGTTCACATTACCTGGTTGTATCAGCCATTCACCCCCCGAAGTGGGCTTTTTTGCTATTGTATCCATATAGTTCTATTTAAAAAATCATTATTAAAATACACCGTATTCAAAACAAACCCTTACAACAAGTGCGCCACTATTAACGCTAAAGCATGCCTTGTAAATTATCATAAACCTTTTGCAACACTACCTTTGCCAGGTCAATGTTCTTCTCCGAAACGCCTGCCAGTGCTTCGTTCAATGTCTGGTTCGCCACTCTCATGGCTTCCTCCTCCATCCTCCTTCCTTCAGGCGTCAGATAAATCAGATTGATCCTCCGGTCTTTTTTATCTCCTACGCGCTTCACGAGTTTATTCTTTTCAAGATTATCCACCAGCCGCGTAACACTTGGCTTGTCTCTAAATGTTGCATCGCATAGTTGCTGTTGGCTGCGGCCGTCTTCCTTCCACAAATGGTAAAGAATACTCCATTGCTCCACAGTAGCTTCCACACCTGCCTCCTTGAAGTTTTTCTGTAACCTCCTGGCGATAGCTACCGAGGCCTTACCTGTGATAAAACTATAAAGCTCTCCTTTCCTAAATTGGTTGTTACTCATACGGTTGTTTATGCAACTAATACAAATGTAGAAAAATTAGCCAATTAAAAAAATTAATTTTGATAAAAAAAAGAGGGATCATCCGTGTTTTTTATATCTCTGACTATATTACTATTTTTCCTGTACGCTCTTCTGTTCCTATATTATAGCAATGCCTGGAAAAAGATTCCCGAATACCATCCTTCGGCGAATATGCACACACAGACAATGGTTTCAGTGATAATTTCTGCAAGGAATGAAGAGGAGCGGATAGGCAAATGCCTGGAGTCGCTCGCGCTACAAAATTATCCACCGGAATGCTTTGAAGTCATTGTGATAAACGATTTCTCTGAAGATAACACTTCTCAGGTGGTGCGCTCCTGTAGCGCAGATTTTCCGCAACTAAGGTTAATAGAACTAAGCGACTTTGTGAGGAAGGAAGACATCTGGTCATACAAAAAGAAAGCCATCGAAACAGGGATAAGTCAGGCAAAAGGTACACTCATCATCACCACAGATGCTGATTGTGTGATGCCACGAAACTGGATATCTACAATAGCAGCCTTCAGAAATTCGAAAGAGGCCGGGATGATAGCCGCACCTGTTGCACTGACTATACCATCTGGTTCAAAATCATCCAAACTCCCTTTTTTTATTTTTCAGATAATCGACTTTATGACTATGCAGGGGATCACTGGCGCTGCACTTCACAAACGATTTCACTACATGGCAAATGGAGCAAACTTTGCCTACACAAAGAAACTCTTTCACGACATAGAGGGATATAAAGAGGCCGATGATATCCCCAGTGGAGATGATATGATGCTGATTGAAAAAGCCGGCAGAGCTGACCAGGACAAAATCTATTTTCTGAAAAGCGCCGAAGCAATAGTGTGCACGCCCGCAGAGCCCACACTGAAATCTTTTTTTCATCAAAGAGTACGCTGGGCAAGCAAATCCTCAAAATACCAGGACTATAAAATAAAAACGGTTCTGGCGTTGGTTTATCTGGCCAATGCGTGGCTGGTGATAGTTGCACTCTCAGCCTTTGTAGTACCCGGGTTAACACTACTTCTTTTAGCCATTTTCGTAATAAAAGTACTTGCCGAACTATTACTTATTATTCCGGTGAGCCGATTCTTTAACCAGACGAAACTACTCTGGTGGTTTGTGCCCTTACAGCCCTTCCATATATTATATATTCTATTTGCAGGGTGGTTTGGAGCCTTTGGCAGTTACAGGTGGAAGGGAAGAAGAGTTACCAAATCCGGCCGAATGCCTTAACATTGCAATGCCATGAAAATACAAACCCGAATAACGGAACTGCTACAGATTGACCTTCCAATTATTCAGGCAGGAATGATATGGACTAGCGGATGGCGCCTTGCATCAGCAGTCAGCAATTCGGGAGGACTGGGTGTAATCGGCTCCGGAAGTATGTATCCCCAGGTACTGGATGAGCATCTCCGTAAAATGAAAGATGCCACAAACAAACCATTTGCCGTTAACCTCCCACTCTTTTATCCGGATGTAGATGCCCATTTGAATACCATCATCAAATACGGTGTCAGGATTGTAATTACTTCTGCCGGTAACCCGGCAAAGTACACTCCCTTCCTGAAAGAAAAAGGAATTATGGTTATCCATGTGGTACCCGGAAAAAAGTTTGCTGAAAAATCTCAGCAGGCAGGGTGCGATGCCGTGATTGCAGAAGGTGTGGAAGCCGGAGGCCATAATGGCCGGGAAGAGACTACCACATTTGTACTGTTGCCATTGGTCCGCAGCTCGGTTGACATCCCTGTCATTGCAGCAGGAGGCATAGCTACAGGCAGGCAAATGGCAGCCGCCATGGCGCTCGGTGCAGATGGGGTTCAGATTGGCAGCCGATTCGTAGCCAGCGAAGAAGCCTCATCGCATATCAATTTTAAGAACGCTGTGGTTCAATCACAGGAAGGAGACACCGTACTCACACTCAAGGAACTCATGCCGGTACGACTTCTGAAAAACAAATTCTACGCTGACATCGTAAGCGCCTACGAAAGACATGCCTCCAGAGAAGAACTCGTATCACTGCTCGGCAGGGCCCGTGCCAAAAGAGGAATATTTGAAGGGGATATGAATGAAGGTGAACTGGAAATAGGCCAGGCAGCAGCCCTTATTGATAAAATAATGCCCGCCTCCGATATTATCAAGGAAATATGCACAGAGTTCAACGCCACAATAACTGATCTCAATAAAAGATTCCCCTCGCAGAACCATTAATGGGAAACAAACTACGAGAAAGCAACCACCCACACTCAGCTAAACATAGTGACACCTGAGCATTGCCCCCTTCCTGTCTCTCTTAAAATAACACACGCACACATACTACCCCGAAAAATAATATACTATATTTGGGCGGCGAAAAACAGAGTATCATACTACACAATTTCTAACAAATTCCGAGATGGCACGCAACTTTGAAGCTGTTTACAAAAAACTGTCTCTAATATTATTTTTTTCTACCCTTTGTTTAATAAATCCTTCGGGACTTCTGGCACAGGAAATAAGAGCAATACCGCCTGATATTCAGGTAGATCCTGAAATATTAAAAAATGCTTCCTCCGCAGAACTTCGCAGGCTTTTATCTGACAATAACAAAAAGGCCGGTGAGCAACCCGGTGACGACCTTCACCGCCGTAACGAAAAGAAAACCCTGGATAGCGACAGCCTCAAACAGGATAATATAAAAAGAAGTATTGCAGGCCCCTCAGATGTTTACGGGGCAGACCTATTTCGGAACCAGCAAATCCTCGAACTTTCCGAACTCAATACCCCACCAGACGATTATCCAATCGGTGTGGGTGATAATATTGTAGTAACCCTTTGGGGGGGAGCCGATTTCGAGCAGGAATATATAGTAGGCAGGGATGGTTCAATCTTTCCAAGGGGATTGGGAAAAATCACAGTTCAGGGTCTCCCCTTTGCCAAAGCCAGAGAAATCATCACTGGCCGATTCAACAATGTGGTGCCTGCAAAGACTAAAGTATCAGTAACATTGGGGCAACCCAGAACTATAGTAGTACAGGTATCGGGGAATGTAGAAACACCCGGACCTGTGGTGGTATCTGCATTTACGAATGCTATGAATGTAGTAGCACTGGCTGGTGGTGTTTCAGAATACGGAAATCTTAGAAAAATTTTGATCTCAAGAGCCGGAAAGATCATTGATTCCATTGACGTCTATAAGTACCTTTTTAATGGGAACTACGGCAATCATCTCTATCTTGAAAACAACGACTTCATCATTGTGCCATTTTATGAAAAAAAGGTCCTGGCAACAGGACAGTTCAAACGGCCAATGTATTATCAGCTCCACCAGAACGAAGGCGTGGAAGACCTGATCAGATATGCCGGAGGCTTCACACCTGATGCGTACGTATCTGCCGCCTCTATCATCAGAAACCAGAATGAACACCAGATTATCAAGACCATTAACCTGAAAGCTATTGGAATGAAAGCATCCGGACAAGTAGTAGATGAGCCATTGCTGGATGGAGATATTGTAGCCGTAAATCTTATCAACCCCGGATTGATGAACAGAGTAGTAATCAAAGGTGCGGTAGCCTATCCCAACCTTTACGAAGTAAGGCCGGGTGACAGGGTGTTTGATCTGATAAACAGGGCAGGAGGAATTACCCCATCCACCTACCTCGACAGGGCATACATCTACAGAGGAGCGGCTGATTCATCTACTACTGAGCCTGTGAGAATCAGTATCAACCTCAAGGACCTTAACAAAAATCTGAACAGCCCTGATAATCTGCCCATTTATGC
The DNA here is from genome assembly GCA_019455085.1 of Chitinophagaceae bacterium. Classification (GTDB taxonomy): domain Bacteria; phylum Bacteroidota; class Bacteroidia; order Chitinophagales; family Chitinophagaceae; genus Ginsengibacter. Next base: position 11,975 of record JACFNA010000010.1, on the reverse strand, counting down.
CAACGACATTATTGAACTTTTCAGCCGCTACCAATTTGATGACAAAAAATCAATCTCCATCGGAGGAGAAGTACGGAAACCGGGTACATACGATAAGTACGGAGATATGACCCTCAAGGATCTCCTTTATTTTGCCAATGGCCTTCTGCCATCGGCTGAGTTTGGTATGATTGAAATATCAAGAGTAATGGAGTATGATTCTTCAGGTAAATATCTTGTTCCAGTCAGCAATAAGACATTTACTTATTCCGTAAATCGAGATTTGGCTTTAGATTCAGAAACAGAAGATATCCAACTCATGCCCTTTGATCAGGTGATTGTGAGGAGAAATCCAAGCTTTAATCTCCAGCAAAATGTAAAAATCACCGGCGAAGTGTTATACCCCGGACAATACCCTAAACTTAATCCCGGAGAATCATTAACCTCATTTGTTGCGAGGGCTGGCGGACTAAGACCTAATGCAAATTTGAGTGGTGCACTTCTCTATCGTTTACGGGATAGCGTCTCAAACAAGATAAACCCGTTGAGTAAATCTTTGGCAGCTCTGGCAGACTCATTGAGAGGAACCTTTCAGGAACCTAATGCAGATTATGTAGCAATTGACCTGGCAAAAGCACTACAGGATCCGGGTAGCAAATACGATCTGACAATGGTTGCCGGTGATGTATTATATATTCCTCCTGTAAATCCAGTAGTTACGATTCAGGGGGTGGTACAAAACAATTTTAAGGTATTCTTTGAAAAAGGAAAAACAGGGGCCAGGTATTATATCGACCAGGCCGGAGGTTTTAGTCAGAGACCCTGGAGAAAACGAATATTTGTAACCTATGCAAATGGCACGAGCAAGAGTACCAGGAGTTTTGCTTTCCTCCATTTTTATCCAAAGGTAGAAGCAGGAAGCACAATTACCGTACCTCAAAGACCGGAAGCAAAAGGGATAGGAGAAAGAGGAAGTCAAATAGTGACTACGGCAGTTCCAATCCTGATAGCTTATATCCTTACCCAAATCAAATGGTGAGCCAATGAACTCGCAACAATTAGTAACTGCCACATATAATAACATCAGAAAACGACTCATTCTGATTCTTGTTTTTTCAATCATCTGTGCAATAGCATTGGCAATCCTTGCTTTCAAGTCGGGGATAAAATATACGTCTAATGCAGTAATCTTCCCTCTTACAAATAGCGAAAGTACTTCTTCATCAAGTTCAGTACTCAGCGCATTGACGGGGAGATTTGATATGGGCAAAAATTTTACTGAAGAAAATTCTGTAAACATCATCGACCTGGCACAAAGCCGAACCATCAGTGAGGAAGTAGCCAGAACAGTGGTACCTGCAATGGACAAGAAGACCATTGGACGAATCCTATTTGAAGAATTTAATAAAAATAAATTCTTCTTCCAGAAGAGCCCGCAAATAAATACAGACGACTCCTCACTAGCCATCTGGGCAGCTAGCGAGCAACTTAGACCTAACCTGAGTGCCATCATTACCAAGAACAACAGCTTTCTGATCAACTACACAGGAAAATCTCCTGAACTCGTCAAGGTCATAAGCTATACATATATTGACAAGATATCTTCATACTATATTGCAATAAAACGCGAAAAATCAAGACAAGACTTTGAGTTTGCCACCCGGAAAGCCGACTCGCTACGGTCAGTCCTGAATGCCAAAGACAAGAACCTTATCGGGATGGATAATAAAACACTTTTCACAAATACCGACAGACTACAATTCAAGGTACCCGTTGAGAATGTAATCCTTGATAAGCAAATGATACGCTCTCAATACGCTGATGCAGTTGCCAACCAGCAAAACGCAGCCTATAAACTGCAAAGAGCTACACCTGTCATCAAAGTACTTGACAAGCCAGACCCGCCATACGATACTTCCTCCCGATCACCCATTCTCTTTGGTATTGGTGGCTTCATTGGAGGATTCGCATTCTTAAGCTTTTTATTATCATTACCTGTATTATTCAAATTCAGTCGCGAGGAATTCAGGAAACTTATTTATGGAACTGAGCCTTCATAAAACCCAATACCCGGAATCAGAGCATCCTCAGCCTTACAACCCCGTTCAGCCTCTGTCAATACAGTTACCTAATTTTGCAAAATGAACTTCTCATCGTCCTTATTGGAAAACGCCGTTAATGAATTTGCAAAACTCCCGGGGATAGGAAAGAAAACTGCTTTAAGGCTTGCGTTACACCTCCTGAAAAAAGAAGATGCTGATGTGGATGCATTTACAGAAGCCATTACCAGAATGAAACACGAAGTGAAACTGTGTCCGCGTTGTGGAAATCTATCGGATAATGAACTCTGTGTAATCTGTAAGGACGCTACCCGGAAAAAAAGGGTAATCTGCGTAGTAGAAAGTATCCGTGATGTAATCGCCATCGAAAGCACACATCAGTTCAGCGGCCTCTACCATGTGCTGGGAGGAATCATCTCTCCACTGGACGGCATTGGGCCTGATCAACTAAACATTGAAAGCCTTATACAGCGAGTCAATAAGGAAGAAACCGAGGAACTGATATTTGCATTAAGTCCTAACATACAGGGTGACACTACAATATACTATATCAGTAAGAAATTGGCTGACACCCGGGTGAAAATTACCACTATCGCAAGAGGAATTGCATTTGGAGGAGAACTGGAATATGCCGACGAACTTACACTTGCAAGAAGTATTGCCAATCGCCTCCCTATCGACAATTATGTAAACGGGATTTAAAACTAATACAGCGGATACTATAAATTATTCCGCTCTTTAAGTACTTTGCAAGTATAGGCTATCGTATCTTTTACAGGTATAAAAGTAAATCCTGTGAGTGCCTTTAGCACCTTTGAATTATCATAATACACTTTCCCAAGCGATGACAAGGCAGTTTCTCTGGTAAGCAGAGGTTTTCTTCCGGTAATCAAGCCTTTTAGTTTCTCGTATCGCCATACAATTGCCGCCAAAAAGGGAGTAACTTTTCTATGTGGCGGACGCTTCCCAAAACAATTTGCAATTGCTGTAAAGACTTCCCTAAAACTAAGACACTCACTATTAAGTATAAACCTCTCAGCAGTAATGGGGGATTGCATTAGCTGAATCATCGCGCTCACTACATCCCGCACATCTACAAAGCCGGCTACCCCTTCTGAATACCATGAGAATTCGTTATAGGCAGATTTGAAGATTGCGAGTGATCCTTTGCTCCAGTCATCACCACCGAAGATGATAGAGGGATTCACAATTACTGCATCCAAACCCTCTCCAATCCCCCGCCACACCTCCATTTCAGAAAGATACTTTGACTTACTGTAATTGCTCGTATCTGTTGTTTCAACCCAATGTGCATCCTCATTTACTATGAGAGCGCCGGGATTACGCCCGATAGCTGCCACAGAACTTACGTGCACAAGTTTCCGGATACCTGCGTCGATACATGCATTAACGATGTTGGCTGTGCCTTCTACGTTAATCTTCATCAGCCGATATCTGTCTGATGGGTCATAAGACACGATAGCAGCACAGTGAAATACATGAGTAATACCCTCCAACGCTTCTTCAATCATCACAACATCCAACACATCCCCTTCCACAAATTCGAGATTGGGATGACTGTAATCCATCCTATGGCTATGTACCATCGCACGGACTTTAAAGCCCTGATTCAGGAGTTGCATTACCAATTCCTTTCCTACAAGCCCTGAAGCTCCGGTAACAAAAATCTTATCAGTGTCTCTGTTCAATGGATTAAAAAACTAATACTTATAGAATCCTTCTCCTGATTTTCTACCCAGCATACCACTTCCAACCTTCTGCTGCTGCAACACAGAAGGACGCAATCTTGCCGGCCTTCCTAAGGCTTCATACACGGTCTCAGACGTTTTGAGGTTTATGTCTATTCCGATAAGATCCATCAACCTGAATGGCCCCATCCTGAATCCAACAGATTCCAAAATAGCGTCGATCTCCTCAAACCCTGCTACACCCTCCTGAGCCAGTCTGAGCGACTGCAAATAATAAGGTCGCGCCACTCTGTTTACAATGAATCCCGGAGCGTCTTTGCACACTACCGGTTGTTTTCCTATTGCGGCACAAATCTCCTGCAGTTCTCTGACTACTTCGCTACACGTATGCGATCCTTCTACAATTTCTACCAACGGCATGATATACGCAGGATTGAAAAAGTGCATACCCGCAATACGCTCCGGAAAATCAACCTGCTCCTGCAATTTTGTTATGGAAAGTGATGAAGTATTAGAGGCAAATATTACTTCCTCATTATTGACCAATGCCAGCTGTTTTAACAAATCAACCTTTGCTGACAAATCTTCAACTATGGCCTCCACGATCAGGAATGCGATACAATCTCCCGGGTCGGAAGTGAATTGAATCCTGTTAATAATTTCTGTTTTTTCTTTGGATGATATCTTATTCTTCTTCAGCAGATAATCCAGGTTCTTCTCGATTGCCTCAGCCGCTCTTGAAAGAGCTCCGCTATCAAGATCGAACAGAATCACAGGAAAAGCATTTTGTGCAAAAACTTGTGCTATACCGCTACCCATTGTGCCGGCCCCGCAGACTGCTACCTGAATGTCCATAGAAATAATTATATCGCATTTCGGAATTGGGCGAGGAACCGCACATCGTTCTCACTGAACAACCTCAGGTCATTAATCTGATACTTCAACATGGTGATTCTTTCGATCCCCATACCAAAAGCAAATCCTGTATATTTTTTTGAGTCAATTCCGCAATTATCCAGCACGTTAGGATGCACCATGCCGCATCCCAATATCTCAACCCATCCTGTGTATTTACATACATTGCAACCCTTTCCTCCACAAATCAGGCAACTGATATCCATTTCTGCGCTTGGCTCTGTAAAAGGAAAATAGGACGGACGAAAACGGATTCCAATATCCTTCCCAAACATTTCCCTGACAAAGAAATAAAGCGTTTGTTTCAAATCGGCAAAGCTTACATCCTCTTCGATATACAAACCCTCTACCTGATGGAAAAAACAGTGGGCACGCGCACTAATCGTCTCATTTCGGAATACCCTTCCGGGACATACAATCCGAATGGGCATATATCCTTTTTCCATTTCTCTCACCTGCACACTACTGGTATGGGTACGCAACATCCAGGCAGGATCCTGATTTACGTAAAAAGTATCCTGCATATCTCTGGCAGGATGATTCTCCGGAAGATTTAAGGCAGTGAAATTATGCCAGTCGTCCTCCACCTCAGGGCCTTCCGCTACTGTAAATCCCAATCTTTGGAAAATGGATACAATGCGGTTGCGCACAATACTGATTGGGTGCCTGGTACCTACCGGAAGTTCATTGCCCGGCAGGGTCAAATCAATAGAATGCCCTTTTTCTTCCACCGCTGCAGACACTGATTCCTTCAATTGAGTGTACTTCTCTTCAGCATACTTCTTCAGTGCATTGAGGGCAAGACCTGCCTCCTTCCTCTTTTCAGGAAGAATAGACTTCATGTCGCCCATCAGATTCTTCACAGCACCTGAGGAGCCGATAAACCTGATTCTAAAGTGCTCCGCTACATCTTTTTCAGCAGATGCAAATCCATCAATTTCTGACCTGATACGGGAAATTTTTTCTAATAACTCATCCATAGAACCGCGAAGGTAGGCACAAACATTTATTTTTTCCGGCACATAAAATTATTAATTTGTGCCGGCATCATTATATAATCTGATCAGCCCCGAATGAAAAGAAAAAACCGCTTATGAACGACTTAGCCCAATTCCTCGACCCGGTGAGCACGGATATCATCAGTGGCGATATAGCGTACAACGACAAACAAATTGGACGTATTGCAGACATTTATAAGACGAATTTTCCTGAAGTTTCTCAGGCCGATATAATTCTGGTGGGGACCGATGAAGCCCGTGGGGCTGGCTACATCTCTGATAACCATCCGGCAGATGTAGTGAGGGAACAGCTTTACAGGCTGTACTTATGGCATCCGGATATTAAAATTGCTGATATAGGCAACATCAAAAATGGTAATTCACTTAACGACAGCTATTCGTGTCTGCGTACTATACTCGGAGACTTTGCAGGCACGGGAAAATCTGTAATAATTATCGGTGGATCGCACGACAACACGCTGGCACAATACAGTGTGTATGCAGAAAGCGGCAAGTTTGCCGAGGCTACCGTCATCGATGCACATATCGACCTACAGAGTGAGGCGGCACTGAAGAGTGAGAGTTTTCTGATGGAAATGCTGACCTCAGAACCCAATTTCATCAGGCACTACAATCATATTGGTTTTCAAAGCTACTTCGTGCATCCCTATATGTTAGAGACTATGGATAAACTCAGGTTTGATGTGCATCGGGTAGGAACAGCAAAAGAACATCTGGATGAGATGGAACCGGTAATGCGGACGTCAGACTTTTTCAGCTTTGACCTTGGAGCTGTCCAATACGGTGCTATTCCGGGCAGCGGGGTTAGTCCCAATGGATTTACCGGCGAAGAAGCCTGCAGCCTGGCCCGTTTTGCAGGGATGGCCCAAAAAGCTGATTCTTTTGGCATATACGGATATCGCCCTGAAAGAGATATCGACAGTATTACTGCTCTGCAGATTTCACAAATGATCTGGTATTTCATTGATGGGAAAAGCAGGAGCAGGATGGAATCTGACTTCAATGACACATTCGCCTTTAACGAATACCATACTTCGTTTGCAGAAGGAGAAACCACTTTCCTCCAAAGCAAGAAGACAAACAGGTGGTGGATGAAGATGCCTGGCAAAAAATATATCGCATGCAGCTATAGCGACTATCTGTATGCAAGTAACAATGAAATTCCGGAGAGATGGCTGCGTGTGCAGGAGCGGGAAGGCTGAACGGCCTAGCTTTTCCTCCTGTTGATTTTCCGGTACAAGTCGGGTAGTTTCCAATCATAACGAATAGCAAGCGTCCGTACCAGAAACACCGCAATAATGGAGACAGACTCATTAATTTCTTCGTTTACCCCAAACAATCGCAACACAAAGAACACTGTGCCTCCTGCAATACATGCAGAAGCATAAATTTCCTTCTGGAAGATGATAGGGATATTATTCAAAAGCATATCCCTGATTACGCCACCGAAGCAGCCGGTAATAGTTCCCAAAGCCACACAAACCACCGGATGCAAATCAAAGGCAATACCTTTCTGGATGCCCACTATTGTAAACAGCCCCAGCCCCAATGAGTCAAATACAAGTAATGTCTTCCTGAAATTCCTTATTCCATGCCTGAACAAAATAACCACGACCGCAGTACCAAGAATGATGGCAGTGTAGTGGATATCCCTTATCCAGGTTACAGGAAGATCACCAATCAGCATGTCTCTGATAGTACCTCCGCCAATAGCGGTTACAAATGCTATGATAATCACCCCAAAAAGGTCTAACCGCCTGTCCAGTGCCGCATATACACCCGACACGGCAAACGCAATAGTGCCCAGCACATCCACCACCTCTGTATATTCTGAAAACATATTAAAATTCAAAAAACAGAAATCCCTGCCAGTGTCACCCACATGCAAACAGTAGAAATTCCGGTAACTTTATTCCTGCAAATGTAAAACCATAGCGATTATAGCACTACACGAAAAGTGAAACCAGCAAAAATTTGATTAGAATATGAAGAAAGCGCCTCTTATCATCGACGTACGCGATGCCTCAGAATTTGAAAAAGGACATGCCAAAGGCAGTATAAACATACCCATCTCTCAATTAGAGGAAAAGATTGAAGAAATCAAAAAACAAGGGAAGCCAATTATCACAGTCTGTGGAGGTGGCACCCGAAACGGCCGTGCCTGCGAACTGCTGAAAAAGCATCAAATAGATACCACTGCCGGTGGCAGTTGGAAAAAGTATTAAAAACCAGACCACCATCTGCACAATTATTACAGTACTCCTAAAAACAAACTCCTTTTTGATGAAGGGCGCTTTCCGTCGTAAATTGCCATTTATATGCAATTTCATCTGAATTCCACCTTTCAGCCGGCAGGCGACCAGCCTGAAGCAATCAGGCAACTTACAGAAGGGGTATTATCGGGAGAAAAGTATCAGACACTCCTGGGTGTTACAGGGAGCGGCAAGACCTTCACGATGGCTAATGTGATTCAGAATCTGCAGCGGCCAACACTGGTATTGACTCACAATAAAACATTGGTAGCTCAGCTTTACGGAGAGTTCAAACAGTTTTTTCCGGAAAATTCTGTTGGATACTTTGTTTCGTATTACGACTATTATCAGCCGGAGGCTTACCTGCCGGTTACAGACACCTATATTGAAAAAGACCTCGCCATAAACGAGGAACTGGATAAACTCCGGCTGGCCGCCACATCCCAACTGCTTACGGGCAGGCGTGACATTGTGGTGGTAGCAAGCGTGAGCTGCATCTATGGTATCGGTAACCCTAAGGATTTTGCCGAAGGGGTCATCCGGATACAGGAAGGGCAGACCATCAGCAGGCAGGGCTTTTTACATTCATTGGTAAATGGCCTTTACAACAGAACCCAGACAGACTTTACCAGAGGTACATTCAGAGTGAAAGGCGATACGGTAGATATTAATCTGCCCTATATGGATAACGGGTATCGGATTACATTTTTCGGAGATGAAATCGAATCTATTGAAACACTCGATATTGAAAGTGGCAGGCGTATTTCAAATGTGGACCACTGTGCCATCTTCCCTGCCAATCTGTATCTGGCACCTAAGGATAAAATTAATCAGATACTAGCTGAAATTCAGGATGAAGCAGCCCAACAAACCGAATACTTTAAGAGCATCGGAAAACTTATAGAAGCACAAAGAATTTCAGAAAGAGTAGCCTATGATGTAGAGATGATCCGAGAACTCGGGTACTGTAATGGAGTAGAAAACTATTCCAGGTTCTTCGACAGAAGAGAGGCCGGTACAAGACCTTTCTGTTTATTAGATTATTTTCCGAAAGACTATCTCTGTTTTATAGACGAAAGCCATCAGACGATACCCCAGGTGAGTGGAATGTATGGAGGAGACAGGTCGCGCAAACTGGTACTTGTCGATTTTGGATTCAGGCTACCAAGTGCCTTAGATAACAGACCGCTCAACTTTCATGAATTTGAGAGCATGCTTAATCAGGTCATCTTTGTCAGTGCTACTCCGGGTAATTATGAATTAGAAAAAACCGGAGGGGTGATCGTAGAACAGGTGGTTCGTCCGACCGGACTTCTCGATCCTCCCATTGAAGTACGTCCATCACTCAATCAGATTGATGATCTTCTGGAAGAAGTAGATCAGCGGGTGAAGAAAGGAGACCGGGTACTGGTAACCACCCTCACGAAGCGAATGGCGGAGGAACTGGATAAATATCTGCAGCGAATAAACATCCGTTCCAAATATATCCACAGCGAAGTACACACGCTCGACAGAATTGAGATACTCCGCCAATTGCGCCTGGGCGAGATTGATGTATTGGTAGGCGTGAATCTTTTGCGCGAGGGATTGGATATTCCGGAAGTGTCTCTGGTAGCCATTCTCGATGCAGATAAAGAAGGATTTTTGAGAAATGAACGATCACTGACCCAAACAGCAGGACGCGCCGCACGTAATGCAGACGGGCTGGTTATCTTCTATGCTGACAGGATTACACAAAGCATGCAGAAGACCATTGATGAGACCAACCGTCGCCGCGAAAAGCAAATTGAGTATAACAGAGTACACCACATCACTCCTATAACTATCAAAAAAAGTATCAGCCAGATAATGGGTCAGACCTCAGTACTCGATATTAAAGGTTATGATGAAAATGCCCCTAATGCAGTTACTGAAATCACCACAGCTGCCGAGCCACTGGAATATCATACCAAATCCCAATTGGAAAAAGCAATTGCAACCACCAAACAACAGATGGATAAGGCAGCTAAAGACATGGACTTTATGGAAGCAGCCCGCCTGAGAGACGAAATGTTCCGAATGCAGAAAGAGATGAAGGAGATGAAAGCATGAACCTTTAAATACGAAGATGTTGCAAATGCTCTCATTACCTTTGCAACATGAAAATCGACATCCTATCTGCCGTGCCGCAATTAATGGACAGCTTCTTCAACCATTCTATCCTGAAGAGAGCACAGGAGAAGAAATTGGTGGAATTGAGAGTACATAACATCCGTGACTACACGAATTACAAACACGGACAAATAGACGATTACCAGTTTGGTGGCGGGGCCGGCCTGGTATTAATGATAGAGCCTATTGTAAATGCGATTGAATCGCTTCAAAAGGAAAACACCTACGACGAAATTATTTTCCTGACGCCTGATGGGGCACTCTTCAATCAGCAGACAGCCAATCAGCTATCGCTTAAAAAGAATCTGTTATTGATCTGTGGGCATTACAAAGGCATCGACCAGCGCATACGCGACCACTTTGTTACTCAGGAGATTTCTATCGGAGAATATGTCCTTAGCGGCGGCGAACTGGGGGCAGCCATTATTACGGATGCGGTATGCAGACTGCTTCCGGGCGTATTAAACGACGAAACCTCTGCGCTATTCGATTCATTCCAGGATGGTCTGCTGGCACCACCTGTCTATACCCGCCCTGAAGAGTTCAGAGGCTGGAAAGTACCCGAGGTATTACTTAGTGGCAACCATGCCAAAATCGAATCCTGGCGTCACGAGATGTCCCTGAAAAGAACCGAAGAGCGACACAGTAATAAGAAAGGAGAGTAACCAACCCGGAGATTTCAGGAATAGAAATAACCCATCCGCCATAACATAATAGTCCCCTCTGTTCACCAAACTTCCTCCAGCGCTCTTCAAAAAATCACACCTACCGGATATAGAAAGGGCCAGCACTATAGAGGATATTGCAGGTTTAATTAAAGGTCGTTAGCTGCATTTGCGCCACACAATAATCATTAATACGTATTGCGCAAAACGTATCTAACAAATTGAAACACAATGGTGAAATATTTTGCGGGGGCGGCTGGGGAAAGGTGGAAAGTTTCGTATATATTTGAGTTGGGCGGCACCAACGTGGACTTGCTTGCAACCTATTGATTTCTTAATTTTAAAAAAAATGGAACGAAAGAAGTTTATTTTTGGTATAGTAGCATTGTCTCCTTTGATCTTATTTGCAAAATTGAAATCTTTGTTTAACATGCGGACAGGTAACCCATTTAAAGTAAGTTCCGGTGAGGCTAGGTTCGGCAGACGTTACAAAATGAAAGGTGTAACCGTTAATACACTTGACATAAAAATTTCTGGCAAAGACACTAATAATGAACTAGCCGTTTTTGAGCAAATAGGACAAACACCAAATGGAGGGCCTCCACTCCATGTACACCATAACCAAGACGAATGGTTTTTTGTGATTGAAGGCGAATATTTATTTCAATGTGGGAGTGAAAGATATAACCTTAAAAAGGGGGACACAATATTTCTTCCACGAAATGTTCCTCATGCTTTTATTCAACTGACAGAAAATGCGAAGACCATTGTTTCATATATACCCGCTGGTAAAATGGAAGAGTTTTTTGCTGTGACAGATAAATGGGCATCACCTCCATCTAAGCAAGAAATCGCAAAGATATTTGCTGATCATGGAATGCAAGTTGTTGGCGATCCATTAAAAGCCATGTGACTTAATTAAGGGGAAATACTAATACATAGATTGGCGAACGCCCAACATTGCATTGGCAATATGGCGGGGTGACGATTATATCTCAGCTTTTTGTTCGCTAATCAGCTGTAGTTTCGCTAGACGAATAACGGCGAGCAATAGAATAAACAATGAACTTTTGTATCTTTAATCAGCAGCGGCACCGGCAGGCGTAACACAGAATACCGCCACATCGCCAATGCTTCATCGTTAGCGGCATTATAGTTCGACCATGCTTTAACTTTTTAAAACTTTTTGTTTAACATTTCTTACTACGTTGACATTTGCTCAAGG
>JACFNA010000009.1 GCA_019455085.1 Chitinophagaceae bacterium | reverse complement strand
GGGATGAATGGGCGGATGAAAACGGCGATCTGGGCCCGGTGTATGGCCATCAGTGGAGAAGCTGGGAGGGAAAAGATGGTAAAGTGTTTGACCAGATCCTTGATGTCATCCACCAACTCAGAACAAATCCTGACAGCCGCCGCATGATTGTGAGTGCCTGGAATGTGGCAGCACTTCCCGAAATGGCACTCATGCCCTGCCACTGCCTGTTTCAGTTTTACACCTCACCCGGCGAAAACGGACGACGAAAACTATCCTGCCAGCTCTATCAACGCAGTGCAGATGTATTCCTCGGCGTGCCATTTAATATCGCGTCTTATGCGCTGTTAACTATGATGATGGCTCAGGTTTGCAATATGGAGGTGGGGTCTTTCGTCCACACCTTTGGTGATGTGCACCTTTACAAGAACCACGTAGATCAGGCTAAACTTCAACTGAGCCGGACCCCATACCCGTTACCGCAAATGGAACTCAATCCGGAAGTAAGGGACATCCTGGACTTTAAATATGAAGACTTTACCCTTAAGAATTATCAATTTCACCCGGGCATTAAAGCGCCTGTAGCGGTATAGGCATATAATAAACTATTTGACATGGACAGAAAGCTTTCTCATATCGTTGCCGCTTCTGAAAATAATATCATAGGGACAGGGGGTGGAATGGCCTGGAATCTTCCTGACGACTTCCGTTACTTCAAGAATATCACCTGGGGATTTCCTATCATCATGGGCAGGAAGACTTTTGAATCTATGGCTTCCGACCTCAAAGGACGTATAAACATAGTAGTTACAGGATCTTCTTCATGGTCAGCACCCGGAACCACCGTTGTACACAGCATCGAAGAAGGAATAAAGAAAGCAGAAGAAGCGGATACCAAAGAGATATTTATAATCGGAGGAGGAAAAATCTTTGCAGAGACCATGCCTATCGTCAATCGAATTTATCTCACACGTGTCCATGCACAGATTGACGGCGACACTCATTACCCTACCATCTCAACTGATGAATGGAAAAGGGTTTCTTCGCGCGAACATCCGGCAGACGAAAAACACAAGTATGCATTTACCTTTGAAGTCTGGGAAAGGAAATAACAGCTGATGTACTCGCGATTTCAACTTGCAAAAAAATACCTGCACTTTTACAGGCATGCGCACAACAGTAAGGGGCACGGGGTGCACTCCCCTTTTGTGTTCAATTTTATACAACAGGTCAAAAATAGTAAGTTCTGTCCATCATATACCGCGCAAATAGAGTCGCACAGAAGTCAGCTACTCAAAGACAACCGCCTGATATCCGTAGATGACTTCGGGGCAGGAAGCCACCTCACAAAAGGGAAGATGCGCAGGGTGAAAGACATTGCCGCCGCTTCTCCTAAAAGCAGGAGGCTTGCACAGCTTATTTTTCGTATCGCTTCCCATTATAATTGCAGACATATCATTGAATTGGGCACATCCTTTGGAATTACCACCGCCTATCTGTCTGCTGCATCGGAAGATGCACATGTAACCACCATTGAAGGGTCAAAAACAATCGCACATATTGCACAAACTTTTTTCAACAGTAATCATTTCAATAACATCACGCTTATTAACGACACCTTTGATAATGCAATACCTTCGCTGACAAATACACATCAGAATATCGATCTTCTGTTTATTGATGGCAATCACAAGGAAGCGGCTACTATCCGCTATTTTCTGGATTTTTTGCCTAAAGCGCACAACGACACCATCTTCATTTTTGACGATATTCATTGGAGCGGGGAAATGGAAAACGCCTGGAAGTCGATTATTGCCCATGAGCGTGTAACAATGACTATCGATTTGTTTTTTATAGGCCTCGTTTTTTTCAGGAAAGAGTTTCTGGTGAAGCAGGACTTCAGAGTCAGACTATAACCTGTTCTGACAAAGGATAGCTCATCAAAAAGCCGGAGCGTATTTACGTTTTATAATACATGTTATCTGTCTCTATTACTTCTGGCCTATCTTCATAGCCACAGTAGTAAAGAAGCTAAGAAGCACCCCGAACACAAGCGCCCACCAAAAACTCTGAATATGGACACCATTCATCAGCTTACCCGCAAGCAGCACCATCAGCACATTGAGCACTATCAGGAAGATACCGAGTGTGAACACTGTAACCGGGAGTGTGAGCAATACCAAAATGGGCTTGACAAGCAGATTCAGGATACCCAACAACAACACAAAGAGTATAGCCGTGCCATAGGAGCCTATGACAATATGTGGCTCCAGGAACGATGCAAGGCCATAGGCCACCAGCGCAGAAACTAAAACTCGAATAATAAACCCCATAGCTTTAATATTTTAAATTACCAGCACATTATAAAACGACTTTCTCTGCAGATACTTAACAGCTAACTCCTGGAGTTGGTCGGCAGTCACTCCTTTGATTACTTCCACAGTCTCTTCAAAAAAGGATTGATCCACATCATTTAGCACCAGTCCCTTTATCCTTTCCATTACTTTGAAAGGCCCATCAAGCGAGGCCAGCCTCTTACCCAACATATAGTTCTTTACTAATTTCAGTTCATCATCCTGCACTTTAGTCTCACACAGCACCTTCATCTCCTTAAACGACTCTTCGATAGCTGCCTCTGCCACATCTCTCCCTGCCTCCGTTGCTACCTGCCATACACCTACATCAGGATAGTGTTGAATATAACTGTAAATACCATACGTATATCCCTTCTCCTCCCTGATATTAGACATCAGCCTCGACCCGAAATATCCGCCAAGCAACGTATTCAGTACCAATGCCGGTTTATAATCAGGATCAGTCAGTACCGGAAACGTTCTGGCCAGACGAATTGCGCCCTGTACACCTTCCCTATTCACAACGCGATGCAACACCTTCTCCTTCATCGGATGCAACGCTGCCGGAGTTATTTTCTTTTTAGAAGTAAACTTCAAGTCTCCAAAAAACTCGTTCAACAGGCTTACCACTTTTTCAGTGAATTTCCCTGACACGAAAATCCGGCAATTACCCCCCTGAAAATAGCTCTTGTAAAATGCGATAAGGCTCTCTCTGTCTATCTTTTCAATATCCTCAATTTCCACTTTTCTGCCATAGGGATGGTCTGCCCCAAACAAAGCTTCATTCACCAGCCTGTCTGCCAGAAACTCCGACTTCTTGAGATACACCTTCAATCGCTGTATTCGGTTTTGCTTATAAAGCGCCACCTCATCTTCCGGAAATGCAGCATCAGTCAGTATCTCTCTTACAACGGATAACAAATCGCCTATATGCTTTGTAAGCGAATTAACCGTTATCACTGCATTCTCGCTAAAGCCTGCTGTCGAATAATACGCTCCATAATACTCAAATTGATTGCTGATATCATAGGCGCTCTTATTCGAGGTGCCACTATTTATTAACTCCCTGGTGGCAGCGGCCACCCCATTTTTATTTTCAAAAACATTTCCGGCTTCGAATACCCAGTCTATTTTTATCACATCCTCGGCCCCGCCGTTTACCTGATAAACCTGCACACCGTTTTTCAGGGTAGCTATTTCAAATGCCGGAAGCCGGAGACTAAAGTCGAGCGGGCTCTTTAATCCCGGAGGCATCAATCGATCAATCATGTCTTTCATTTTCAGTTTCCAATTCGGCTTCAGAAGCCAACCCGGATGCATCTTCACTTCTGTACCACAATACTGAGGCATTTTCCTCTCTGAAGATTTTCCGGCCAATGGCTCTTATGTCTTCTGCCGTAACAGCAAAATATTTATCCTTAACTGTGTTTATCATCCCGGCATCTCCTCTGAGCTCAAAGAATGCCAGGTCTGCGGCTCTTGACTTTAAGGACGTATCCTCGAAAGCCAATGCACTCTCTACTCTGTTTTTTAATTTTTCCAGGTCTTTTTCAGTCAGTTTCTCTTCTTTCACTTTCTCAAGTTCCATATCCACACCCGCTTCCGCATCCTCAAAAGACACTCCTTTAGCGAGCTTCCCTTCTATCACCACCAGACCTGCATCCACACTACCCAAATGATAGCAATCTATATTGCTGAAAAGTTTTTTCTCCTTCACCAGCGACTGGAAAAGCCTGGATGATTTCCCGCTTCCCAAAATATCTGTAAGCAGATCCATCGAATAATATTCCGGCGTATTCCACGCGACTCCATGCCAGGCTTTGTAAAAAGCATCAACCGGCACTTTTCGTTTTACCTCCAGAAAATGTTTTTCAGTCTGGTCAGGCTCCTGAGGCAAATGCCTTTCATACTTTGGGCCGGCAGGAATATCGGCAAACCATTTATAGGCAAGGGCCTTCACCTGCTCGGTAGTTACATTGCCCGCAACAGAAAGTATGGCATTGGATGGGGTGTAATGTTTAAAAAAGAAGTCTTTTACATCTTTCAGTTTAGCCTTCTCGATATGTGACAAATCTTTTCCGATTGTCATCCACTTATATGGATGCACTTTGAAAGTCATCTCCCTCAGCAAGCTCCATACATCGCCATAAGGCTGGTTGATATAATTTTCTTTAAACTCTTCGGAAACCACCTTCTTCTGTACATCGAGCGATTCACGGCTGAATGCCAGCGACAGCATCCTGTCACTTTCCAGCCAGAAGGCTGTCTCGATATTTTCTGCCGGTAACTGACAGTAGTAATTGGTTATGTCGTTGGTGGTATAGGCATTGTTTTCTCCGCCTGCGATCTGCAACGGGCTGTCATAATCGGGAATATGAATGCTCCCTCCAAACATTAAGTGTTCAAACAAATGGGCAAATCCTGTCTTATCCGGATCCTCGTCTCTGGCACCCACATCATAGAGCACATTTACCACTACCAGCGGTGTAGAGTTGTCTTCGTTAACCACTACCCGTAATCCGTTATCTAAGACAAACTTTGAATAATTAATCATGCTGCAAAAGTCTATAAATCACTCATTCATTCCAACTATGTCCTTAACTTTCAAAAGAAGCCTAATGAATCTGGCCAATTTTTAGTATTATCTTTTTTAATGTCCCCTTACGGGAAATTATCAGAGTAACCCTCTCTCCCGGTTCCTGCATCATATTCTTATAAGAAGTGATGCTTCCTATAAAGTCGTTATTCACGGCAATAATGATATCCCTGTTCTTCAGCCCTGCCTTATCGGCAGGCGATCCTTTTACAATATCGTCAATATAGATATCCCCATTTTCAAGATACAAATTCATTCCTGTATAAGAGTAATCAAACGGATCGTGGAAGCGACTATTAGGCTTCACCGCAATAATACGTTTATCGTAATTCAGCACCACATTAAACCTTCTGAGTATATCATTCCCAACCAGTCCGCCTACGAGCGGATAAGACAGGGCATTGAACTCATCATCCAGTATATTCGTTGGCACTCTCCTGAACTTAAAGGGGCCCAACTGTAACTCTTTTATTATGGTAATTGCCATTTCCTTCTTCCCTCCCAGCCCCTGCACTTTGATACTCACGGGTTTTCTCTTCTTCTTCAGAAAAGCACTATCCTTCAAAAACTCGCTTGTAACCAGGAAAGAAAGCCCGGCTCCGGTGTCCAGATATCCATTAAGCGCAACCTCTCTTTCATCCCTGGCTTCCAGATAATGCATGGGTAGTGCAGTAAACACCGGCCTCAGGAAAGTGGTGCCTCTGGCATACTTGAACGCTCCATTTGTATATATCTTCAAAAACAAACTATCATAGTCGATACTGACGATATACCTGCTTAAAAAACTGTAACCAATTACACCGTCAATCTTTACGCCATACACACTTGTAAGCACTTCGTAATTGTTAATGTAAAAATCCATACTATCCACTGTCAGCCCGGGCAGATGGAGCGAGCTATTAGGAACAAAATTCACTTCCTTAACTCCGGCAATTCCCCGAATAGTTTTCCCGGAGGGATAATTGACTATACGAAATTCTTCCACAGTACTCGAATCAAGTGAAATAGCACCGCTCCCGGTATCCAACACAAAATTCAGCGTATCGGGGATGTCATTAAATAACGCTTTCAAAACTACCACACCACCTGTCAACTGCTCAAATGGAACCTTTGTAATCAACTTCGCCTCAGCCTCACTATTGCTTTCCTGCGCCCTCCCGCTCGCCCCTATTGCCAATACAGCAATTAATATGAGTACTTTCTTCTTCATTGTCACTATGAATATAACAAGGTTTTTTTTATCAATAAGCTACCTTTGCTGCCAAATTCTCCCTAAAATGTTATTAAAAAAATCCGTACTGTTTTGTTCGTTGTTATTTTTAGTCTTCGTTTCATACGGACAAAGGCTGAAAAAATCTGAACAGCTCATTGTTGATAATCTGAAAACACATATATCTTTTCTGGCTGATGACAAACTGGAAGGCCGCCGTACAGGAACCCAAGGAGAAAAGGAAGCAGCTGCCTACATTGAAAAACAGTTCAAAAATATCGGATTGGAACCTAAAGGTGAAAACGGGACCTTCTATCAATACTTCGAAGTAGATGATGGCAGGCAAATACTGGGCACTACTTTTTTATCGCTCAATGGCCATAAGATTGACACTTCCGACTTTTTCCCACTTACCTTCAGCAGTGAGGGGACTTTTGAAGCATCTGCTTCTCCTGCATTACAGGAGGAAGGCGCCCCCTGGTTCTACGATATTCACGAACTTCTGGCTGAAGCGGCCGGCAATCCGCATCTTGATATTGCAGAAGCTATAAAAAAACAGGCAAAACGTTTTCAGTCGAAAGGCGCTACTGCCATAATCGTATATAACAGTGGGGAAGGTGGCAGCGACTTATTCTACAACCCCAGATCGAAAGAAGAACGATTGACCCTGCCTGTTATCTTTCTTAAAAACAAGGTCGCACATACTTATCTCAGTGCGAGCGACGAGTTTATAAATATATCCTGCAAGGTGGCTACTGCCGAAAAACGCCGCACAGGAGTAAACGTAATCGGATTTCATGATAACGGGGCTGAGCATACGATAATTATTGGCGGGCATTTCGATCATCTCGGCTATGGTGAAGACCGAAACAGCCTCTGGACCCAAAAACCCGAAATTCATAACGGCGCTGACGACAATGCCAGTGGTACATCACTGGTGATTGAAATGGCAAGGCTACTGAAAGATTCCAAGTTCAGAAAGAACAACTACCTGTTCATCTGCTTTTCAGGCGAAGAGCTGGGGCTACTGGGCTCCAAATACTTTACAGAACACCCTACTATTTCTCTTGCATCTGTCAACTACATGATTAATAATGATATGGTAGGCAGGCTGAATAACGACACAAAGGGAGTTACCGTAGGTGGATATGGCACCAGCCCTCAATGGGCAAACCTTCCCTCAGCCACAAAAACGCTCCACATTAAATTTGATTCAAGTGGTATTGGGCCAAGCGACCACACTTCATTTTACCTGAAGAATATCCCGGTACTGTTCTTTTTCACAGGTACCCACACGGATTATCACAAACCCTCTGATGACGCTGACAAAATAAACTATACGGGAGAATTGAGGGTAATTCAATATATCCTTGACATCATTAAGGCTACTGACAAGGTGGGCAAGCTGCAATTCACCAAGACTAAAGACCCAGCTACAGGAGACACTCCGCGATTCACCGTTTCGCTGGGAGTGATACCCGACTACACATCCGGAGGTGAAGGGCTTAAGATTGATGGTGTGACCAGCGGAAAGCCTGCAGAGAAAGCAGGGATGAAGGCAGGAGATATCATCACTAAAATTGGTGACTTTAAGGTAACCGACATCAATAGCTATATGAAAGCTCTTGGCCATTTCAAGAAAGGAGACTCCACCACTGTAACCTATATTGAGGGAAAAGAAACAAAAACTGTCCAAATTGAGTTCTAAATACCATGAAGCTACAGTTAGATACCGAATCGATGATCGACTGTTTTTTCGAGAATACCCACCTTCTCGGGATTGTAGCCCCAATGGAGCCTTATAAGTTTTGCTGGCATCTTAACAATAAACTCAACTATGATTTCAGAACAAGGCACGATCTCGAAATTCAAATGAGGAAGCAAAACCGGAACTACTATTTCTCAATATACGAATACAAGGTACCGCAGGGGAAAATGAGCCATTTTTTGTACAACAACCGATACGACGGAGAATTCCTGCTTCCGGAACTCAAACACTTCGACTTCTTATGGTTGATAAAATACGAGGAGGCGGACCCCAAAAAGATTGCGAAAATAATAGATACCATGAGATCTATCCCAGTGTTACAAATGGTATCAGAGCTGTCGACCCATCTGATAAAAAACAGGGGAAACCTGTGTTTCTAGCCTGATAATTGCTGCAATACAATAGAAACTTTTAATAATTACAGATATGTGGGAAGTAAAAGATAATTCACTTTACAGAAGATTTCAGTTCAGAGACTTCATAGATGCATTTACTTTTATGACAAGCGTAGCTTTTCGGGCGGAGAAAATGGGGCATCATCCGCTTTGGACAAACCAATACAATGTGGTGGAGATATGGCTCACAACGCACGATGAAGGAGATATTGTAACCGAAAAGGACAGGAAACTTTCGGAAGTGATCGACAAAGTATATCAGGCACTCAAAGTCAGTTAGGAAGCATCCCAGGATTTTTTTACAGTATTCTTCCTGTTAAACTTTTAGCAGCAAACACTCATTTAGGGTAGCGCTTTTCCGTAGGTTTAGAAGTGTGTAATTACCCCTATTCACCATCAGCGCCCTTTATTACTGCCGGTGGTACCTCTTTTTTATGTAACGACTCTTTAAGAAATTCTCCAAACGATCGGTTCTTTGTTTTTTCAACTATCAGCAGAGAGAGGTCTTTTACCATCTGTTTCAGAGCCACTGTGTCTGTGCCATTATACCATCCGCGGATTATGCGGTTCTTATCAACCACAAAGAAATTTTCGGTATGTATAAAACCGGTATCCACCCCCACATCTGCGATACTTGCCTTCATTTCTGTAAGCGCAAAATCATAGATGCTCTTTTTGTCTCCTGAAACCAGCCACCAGTTATCCGGATTCACATTGAATTTCTTTGCCCACCACATTAGCCTCTCCGCTGTATCGTTGGCCGGATCTACAGAAAAAGAAATAAACTGGATGAGCGAATCGCTCTGTGCAAAAGTACGCTGGAGCCTCCTCATGTTCTGGGTCATCGTCGGACAGATAGAGGGGCAATGCGTAAAGAAGAAATCTACCACCAATACTTTCCCCTTCAGGTCGTCTAATTGCACCTGCTGGCCTAGTTGGTTATACCCTTTTATATTTTCTACCCGATGCCAGACTGTATCATAGGTGGTTTTGCCCCGGTCAGTATGCACTGTTACGCTGTCATAGAAATAGTGCCTTGGCATGTGTATATTCCGGTAACTCATATAGCTCAACCCCAGGAAACCGATTGCAGGTAAAGCAATCGCAATAAGTAGCGCAAGCAAAGCCTTCTTACTCATATTCAGAGAATGAATGGTTTTATGAATAACAAAAATAGCCATTGCACGTGGCAATAGCTATTTTGAAATCCTTTTGTAACCAAAATTTAGCTTAATGGTTCACCTTGTATTTATTTTCAGCACCCGGCGGAATATTCAGGGGCTGATGGCGTATATGCTGTTGCTCGTACTTAATAGTCTTTGCATCTGTATTCCTGTAATATCTGATTGAATTACCTTCAGTAAGGAAGGCTATAATAAACCAGATAAACAAAAGCGCAGGGATCCCTATCGACATAATCATGTTCCTCCTTTCATCACCCAGATGCATGAATATGGAAATAATATAGAAGGCTTTTGCAAGCGTGAAGATAATAATGACAATTTTAATTGACAATATCGCAAATGCACTGGGTTCACCTTTCTCAAGGAAATAAATTGTAAGGCCCAGCGCCAATTCCAGTATTGTAAGTATTAACAATACCCAGAATGCTTTCCATATACGCTTTACCTGTGCACTGTCCTGTTCGGGCGTCATAACGTGTGCTACTGTATCCATAATCGTAAATTAGTTTTATTTATTAAATCAGTTAGAATCAATAGATTATTAAATGAGATAGAAACAAAGGAATACGAACACCCATACTAAATCTACAAAGTGCCAGTAAAGTCCAATTTTTTCCACCATTTCATAATGTCCACGGTTGTGGAATACCCCTCTTTTAGTGTTGATTAATGTGATAATCAGCAGTATGACCCCCACCGATACGTGGAATCCGTGAAATCCTGTAATTCCAAAGAAATAACCACCAAATGCTACCGGCCCGGGCGTATTAATCAGCCCACCTTCAAAGAGTACGCGTGGTCCCCACGGGTTGTGCGATGTGGTAGTATTCCAGTACTCAATCTGCCCATTCACCAATACAGGATGTGAGGTTGTAAGGAGGTGTGTCCACTCAACTGCCTGGCAGCTCAGGAAGGCCAATCCTCCAAGGATGGTGAACATCAGCCATTTTTCCACACCCTTCTTATTCATCTTGTGGCCTTCATGCACTGCAAGCACCATAGTCACTGAGCTGAAGATGAGGATAAAGGTCATAAGGCTCACAAACGCAAGAGGTGCATTTGCATGAATCCCCGGAAAAGAGTTAAATACGTAGTTATGATCTACCCAGTAGTTAGAGCTGAAACGGATGGTTCCATAAGAAATAAGGAATGCACCGAAAGTGAACGAATCACTCAGCAAGAAATACCACATCATCAGCTTACCATAACTTACATTGAAAGGGCTACGGCCTCCTGACCATAATCCCTTCTTAGTTTGAACTGCCGCTGTTTCCATTTACTATTAGTTAAGATTTTTGTTATAAAATATTAAGCTATTATTTTTTATCTGTTTATCCTTCAATCATCATAAATATCAACAAATAGATCCAAAGAATATCCACAAAGTGCCAGTATGTAGCCATAAGGTTTATTCCCAGCGGGCTATACACAATATTCCTTGCACTGAAAGATTTAATAAACATCACGATCAATGCCACTACGCCCCCCAGCACATGCAGTGCATGCAACCCCACTATCACATACAGGAATGAAAACGACACATTTCTCGACACCGTCACACCACTATTCCATAACTCTATAAAGCCTATAGTCTGTAGCACCACAAACAAAATCCCTAATACTGCAGTGGCGCCGAGCCATACTGCATATCTTGAAATCTGTCTCAGCCCGAAAGCCCTTTTTGCCATCGCTACCGTCAGGCTGCTGGCAAGTATCACTCCTGTAGAATAAAAGAACACCAGTGGTATTTCAAGAGAAACCCAGTTTGCCTGACTTCTCTTTACAATAAAGGCACTGCTGAGGCCCACAAACATCATAATGATGCTTACGATAGCCATCCACATCATGTACCTTTTAGGATGTATCTTGGTTCTTTGATCCATTGCAAAATCCATAGTTAAAACCCTTTCTTCTCGTTATATCTTATCTAATAAAAGCGATAAGAAAACAACCATTAAATAAAAATATGCGCTGAACATCACCCAGCGGGCAGCATTCGCATTCATTTTGATAAACAATCTCACACTCACTCCTACCATCCACAAATTACAAAACAACAAAATCCAAAACGACAGTACACCACTTACCTGGTAGTAGTAAGGCAACATGCCGACAGGCACCATAATCACACTGTAGATAATGGCCTGCAGGGCAGAAAACCTGTCAGGGCCTGTATTACCCGGCAATAGTTTGAATCCTGCTTTGGCATAGTCTTTATGCGCCAGCCAGGCAATCGCCCAAAAGTGTGGAAACTGCCACAAGAACTGAATTGCAAACAAAACATATCCGCCGGCATTGGTAACCACAGCACCTTCACTACTTCCGGGTAAGGTCGCGAAGGGATTCAGCATCCCGGTTCCCGCAATCCAACCGATAAGACAAGGAAGTGCTCCCGGGAAAGCCCCCACCAACACAGCAATTGAATTTACTTTCTTAAGCGGCGTGTAGATATAAGAGTATAAGAATAAACTAAAAAGGCTTAATCCGGCAGCCAGCCAGTTAAAGTAGAAACCCACCGTCAATACACCGACAGTACCGAGTGTATAAGCAAAAATAAGCCCTTCTCTTTGGGACATCCTGCCCGAAGCCACCGGCCTCTTGGCGGTTCGCCTCATCACCGCATCGGTGTCTTTTTCGACTGACTGATTGATAGCATTTGCCGCACCGGTGATGCACATACCTGCCACAAACAATACCAAAATTGAAAGCAGATTGAAAGTAACAGTCGGCACCAGCAGGTAAGAGATCACACAAGTATATACCACGAGAAAACTCAGGGTAAACTTCGTGAGCATAAAATAATCTCTTATTTTACTGGCTACAGTCAGTGTTACAGGCATATCAATCGTCGCATTTCGCATTCGCATTATCTAATTGAAAAGCCCTTTTGGCAGGGCTTTTGGGTCTCTTAAAACAAACTATTTTATAATAAGGCGCCCGACCTTATTGGTTTAGTGTTCGCCCTCATCTTCGCCTATTGGCTCTGTTTGAGGTATGAAATCTCTGTCTCCCTTACTGTAATCATAAGCCCAGCGGTGTACTTCAGGTATCTCACCCTCCCAGTTACCGTGTCCGGGTAATGGAGGAGTTGTCCATTCAAGCGTAGTAGCTTTCCACGGATTCTTGTTGCTTTCGGTCATCTTCCTGCCCTTATAAATAGAATAGAAGAAGTTGAAAATAAACAGGAACTGTGTTGCGAAAACAATAATTACCACATAGCCGATAAAGGTGTTAAGCCCCTCAAACATCTTGAATGATTCCCAGTTGCTGTAATCATAGTAACGACGAGGCATACCCGCAATACCTTCGTAGTGCATCGGCCAGAATATCAGGTAGGCACATACGATTGTAATCCAGAAGTGGATATACCCGAGTGTCTTATTCATGAACCGGCCAAACATTTTAGGGAACCAGTGATATACACCTGCGAACATACCAAACATCGATGCCACACCCATTACCAGGTGGAAGTGGGCAATGTTGAAGTAGGTATCGTGAATGTGCATATCTATCGCGGCATTACCGAGCCAGATCCCCGTAAGGCCTCCTGAAATAAACAAGCTCACAAATCCGATAGAGAAAAGCATCGCCGGCGTAAATATGATGTTCCCTCGCCAGAGTGTTGTCAACCAGTTAAATACTTTAATGGCTGACGGCACTGCAATCAACAGGGTAAACAATGTAAATACAGATCCCAGGAAAGGATTCATCCCTGACACAAACATGTGGTGCGCCCACACAATCATAGACAATGTGGATATGGCAAAGAAGGACCCCACCATCGCCATATAACCAAAGATTGGTTTACGCGAGTTAGTGGAAACCACTTCCGAGGTAATGCCCATAGCAGGTAATGCCACAATATATACCTCAGGGTGCCCAAGGAACCAGAACAAGTGCTGGAACAAAATCGGGCTACCGCCTTCATTTGGTAAAATCTTACCCTGAATTACAATATCACTGAGGAAGAAACTGGTGCCTAAATGGCGGTCAAACATCAGCAGCACTACAGCCGACAACAAAACGGGGAATGTCAAAATACCCAGAATTGCAGTAAACATGAACGACCAGATTGTCAATGGCAACCTTGTCATGAACATACCTTTAGTTCTCATGTTAATAATAGTCACCACATAGTTCAGCCCTCCCAATAATTGAGATACTATAAATAGAAATATACTTATAAGCCATAGGTCCATACCCGTTTTCGCCCCTTCCGCGGCATCTCCCAACGCACTTAGCGGAGGATAGAATGTCCAGCCTACACTGGAACCTCCGGTAGAAACAAACAAGCTTGAGAACATCACTACAGAAGCTGCAAAGAAGAACCAGTATGACAACATATTTACAAATGGTGATGCCATATCACGTGCTCCTACCTGCAGTGGTATCAGAAAGTTTGAGAATGTGCCACTCAGCCCGGCTGTCAAAACAAAGAATACCAGAATGGTACCATGCATCGTCACTAACGTATAATACAAATCCTGACTGATTCTACCACCTTCTGCCCACTTTCCAAAAATATCTTCGAGCCAGGGGAAAGTCTGATCAGGAAACCCTAATTGCATTCTAAACAGGACAGAGAAAAATCCGCCTATCACGGCCCAGATAATTCCTGTTATCAAAAACTGTCTTGAGATTATCTTGTGGTCTTGACTGAAAATGTATTTGGTAATGAATGATTGCTTGTGGTGAGCCACATGTGCGGCCACCGCAGCACCATGCGCTACCTGTGTTTGGTGTTGAAGAGCTTCTTCATTTGTCATGTCAATATGGTTTTATAGCTTTTTTATTTAATTTTCTAATGCCAGGTCTTTCTGTGTATCCACCTTAGCCGGTGCCTCACCTTCGTTCATAGCCGAAAGTGCTGCTTCCTGGGCTCTTGCAAATGCTGATTTCTGATTCCTGAACCAGGCATTGTACTCAACCTGAGTCACCACCTTCACAATCCCCTTCATACTGAAGTGTCCTTTACCACAAAGCTGGTCGCATACAATTTCATATTCGAAATCCGGGTTACCGGTCTTCTCTTTCATCTGCTCTGTGGTATAGATAGGAGTAAAGAACAAAGTGGTAGGCATTCCGGGAACAGCATCCATCTTAAGCCTGAAGGCAGGAAGACCCACATCATGCACTACGTCCTGTGAGTTGATTACCAGTTTCACCGGTTTATTCACCACTACGTACATAGTAGTGGGCACATGCACATCGTCTCTGCTTGCCTTATCTTTCCAGTCAATCCCCAGCGGATTGCCTTTCGCAGCATCAGTGAGTTTAAAATTCTTTCTGCCGAGTACGCCATCCTTACCGGGATAACGCATTTCCCATGCAAACTGATGCCCGGTAATTTCTACAATCTGAGAGCCTTTAGGGGCATCTCCGGTAAATTTGAACCAGTGTTTTAATCCTATAATAATCAGGATAGTAAGCGTAATTGCAGGCACGGATGTCCAGATAAACTCCAAAGTATTGTTGTGTGGATAATAGAGCGCTTTTCTCTTATCACTATACTGATACTTATAGGCAAAGACAAAGAGTAATATCTGGGTAGCAAAAAATACAAATCCTGTTATGTAGATCACAGTCCACATCATCTTATCGATAATCAGGCCCTCTTCAGAGGCAGCCCCCCAGGAAAACAGGTTTCCCGGATAAAATAATTTATTGCAATACCAAACACCTATCAATCCCAGGATCAGGAATGCAATCATTAAGAATCCATTGATCTTATTACTCTGCCTCATTGCCTTTTCCTCTCCCTTTAACACACTAACGTATTCACTCGCTTTAGAGATTTGGAAGATTACGAGGAAAATGAGCAGTACAATGGCAATTAGAAAAAATGTTTCCATAATAAATAATTAATCTGCTATTCGAATTACAGAATATTGAGGTTTTGTTTCAACTATAATTTTTTACCCGGCCATCTGTATGATACGCTGTTGGAAAAGCGTATAACTTACATCCGGCCAATATCTGACTGCCGCTCCTGCAGCAACCATTTCATTTGTTTCAGAGGTCAGGTTCCAGGTTTAAAGCCATCCACCCTTCCTATTTAACCCGCTTTTCGCGTGGTTACCCTTTTATACGTGGTGAATAATACTCTCCTTGAGGAAAGGATTGTTCATCGCAGTCATTGGCGTCCTGGAAGCAAACCGGCTTACACCCCACATGATAACCCCCACAAATCCGAGCGCTATTCCAAATTCAAACCAGCTCAGGTGTGGATTGTTATATACAGTGCCCGGCATCACCATCTGGTAAAAGTCGATCCAGTGACCAAATATAATTATTATCGACACAAAGGTAACGATTGTGTAATTCCTCTTTGCAGCAGCCTTCATGAAAATCAGGAAAGGCGCCACAAAGTTGATAATCAGGTTCAGATAAAAAATTCCTTTATACATTCCCTGTAATCTGGGCTTGAAGTACACTGTCTCCTCAGGAATATTTCCATACCATATCAGCATAAACTGATCAAACCACAGATAAGTCCAAAAAATAGAGAATGCAAACATAAACTTACCCAGATCCTGCAAGTGTTCTTTGTTTACAAATTCTAACTGACCCTGGTTCTTAAAGTACACTACAAACAACGTCATCAAAGCTATGCCGGCTACAAAAGTACTCGCAAATGTGTACCAGCTATACATTGTGCTGTACCAATGCGGATCTATACTCATCAGCCACAACCAGGGCAGGATAGAAGCTACAGATAGCAAATACAATACAATATAGTATGCAGACCAGGTCATATTTTTTGCGGTCCATTTCTTCGCTGTATCAAAATCCATCGGGCCCATTTCATCAGACTCCAGGCTCAATTTGTTTATTTTCTTTCCAATATATGACCACAGGAACAGCACTACAAAAGAGAATCCCAGAAATACCCATGAGTTCAGAAACCCTTTTTTATGATTTAATAATTCATCATGTGCTACTGCCTCTTTATCGAGCCAGTGGTAAATATCTGACCTGTTTCCAAGTATTATACACAACAAAATAATAAACGTGAGCACGGCCATAATAGGCACCAACGATGCGATGGCTTCGTTCACCCTTCTGAAAGCTATTTGCCAGCCACCCATTGCGAGTGTGGAAATTACAATAAAGAACAGCGCCACATTTACGATCATCAGAAAGTAAGTACTGTTTTGTAACAGGCCTGCCCAAAAACGGGTACTATTCACGTTGTCACCATGTGCTCCGGCAAACGGATTCAGGAATACAAAGCCCAGTATCAGCGTAAGCACTCCGATTCCTATAAAGGCCATGTACGACTTTTTGTAAGCAGCTGGTGTCACATATCTGTTATCCATCAGTATGTTTTTTATTTACTTATTATTATTTGTTTTCAGTAGCGGGGGCAGCTTCAGCAGCAGGGGCTGGTGCCGCCGCACCTCCTAATTGTGTTCTTTTAACGTATTCAACAACCATCCATCTCTCTTCCCTTGTCAACTGAGAAGCATAGCTGCCCATATTTCCTTTACCGTATGTAATTGAGTGAAACATGGTGCCCTCCGGCATATCCACATACACCTTAGTAGTAAGGTTAGCCACTGCCGGCACTTTGGCACCTGTTGCCAGCGGCCCCTGGGCATCCATCTTTGCTCCATGGCAGATGGCACAATTGATGTTATATAACCTCTGAGCTTCGCTCATCTGGGCACTCGTCAAAGGAAGAGGAAGCGGATTCTTTACCTGGGCGCTCTGCACATAACCCTCAGGCGTATTCGGCACCTTATAAGGAAGCAGGTCTCCGCGGCGAATTGTACCTTCCACAGGCTGCGGAATGTAATTAATGCCCTCCTTATCCAGGCTATTAGGAGTATAGGCTTCGTATGCCCTGCTATACTGCATATCAGGCATATACGTTCTGCCCGGTGAACGCTTGTCGCCGCAGCTCTGCAATGCGGTAAAACCACCTGCTGCGATCAGCACAAATAACAAGATTTTATTTTTTTTCATACCTCTTCTTCCGGTTAAAATTATTTAATCTTTATGCTAACACCTCGTCTGAACGATACAGCGTTTGCTCTCGGTCATAGCGGCCAAACCACCATCCTTTTTCAGCTACCTGTGTATTAATCTCTATCGCTCCGTTATCAGCTAAAAACTTCTTAATTTCTTCTTCATTTGACTTGCCTGTCAGCTCTATAACCATAATGAAAGCATCATCAGTTGCCCTCGGGCTGAAATGGTGTTTTTTCACACCCGGCATCATCTGATTGAGATAACAATAGGTAAGCACCATCCCTACACCAGATAGCAATACAGTAAGCTCAAAGGTGATCGGTATATATGCAGGCAAAGGGAAGTGAGGCTTACCACCGAAATTCAATGGCCAGTCCACAGCAAAAATCCATCCCATACCGCCTATCGCAATCATTGTACCCATAAGGCCATAGATGAATCCTGCGGTGTGCAGACTTGTTTCTCTCAGCCCCATAGCTTTATCAAGGCCATGCACGGGATAAGGTGTGTACACATCGTGTAGCTTAAGGCCTGCTTTCCTCACATGCTTTACTGCAGGGAACAATACTTTTTCATCTTCAAAAGTTCCGACTACAAATGACTTAATCATATTTAGGCTCTTTTTCTTTTTTAATTAATGATGGCTCTCGCCTACTTCTTCAGAAACAAATGTCATAGTATCCATTCTCTCCATCTTACCCATTTCTTCCTTATAGCTTTCACCACTCGTCTTCAACACATGCTTGATTTCTGCCACTGCAATTACAGGGAAGAACTTGGCAAACAGGAAGTACAGTGTGAAGAACAATCCAAATGTTCCCAAATAAAAGCCGATTTCCCAGATTGAAGGACTGTAATAAATAGACCAGGAAGAAGGCAGGAAGTCGCGGAAGATAGAAGTAACAATAATTACAAATCTCTCAAACCACATCCCCACGTTGATAATAATTGACATGAAGAACGTAAACATCACATTCCTTCTAAGCCTTCTTGACCAGAACAACTGTGGTGACACTACGTTACAGAACATCATTCCATAGTAAGCCCAGCCATAAGGGCTGAAAATATTCACCCTGTTCTCTCTGAACGCCCACCACTCATAAGGGTTTCCTGAATACCATGCTACGAATAACTCTGTCAGGTAGGCACAACCCACAATACTTCCGGTAAGTACAATCACCTTATTCATTGCCTCAATGTGGCCAATGGTGATATAGTCTTCAAGATGTAATATTTTTCTGGTAATGATCAGCAGTGACTGCACCATTGCAAATCCTGAGAAGATAGCTCCTGCCACAAAGTAGGGAGGGAAGATGGTGGTATGCCATCCGGGTATCACTGAGGTAGCGAAGTCAAAGGATACTATCGTGTGTACAGAAAGTACCAGCGGAGTAGCCAGACCGGCTAAAACCAGTGCAAGGCTTTCCTGACGCTGCCAGTGTTTTGTGCTACCTGTCCATCCAAAAGAAGCCAGTCCATAAAACATCTTACGGAACTTGGTCTTCGCTCTGTCTCTCACGGTTGCAAGGTCAGGCAGAAGTCCGGTGTACCAGAACAGTAACGAAATAGTAAAGTAAGTTGACACCGCAAACACGTCCCAAAGCAGTGCAGAGTTAAAGTTGGGCCACAGTGGTCCGCGGGTATTTGGATAAGGGAATACAAAGAAGCCCATCCAGACGCGTCCCATGTGGAAGATAGGGAACTGTCCGGCACAGATAACTGCAAAAATCGTCATGGCTTCTGCTGCGCGGTTTACTCCCGTACGCCATCCCTGTCTGAACAGCAAAAGGATGGCAGATATCAGTGTTCCGGCATGCCCGATACCAATCCACCACACGAAGTTGGTAATATCCCAACCCCAACCGACGGTTCTGGTGATATTCCACTGGCCGATACCATAGGCGGTTTCTCTATAAACAGAGTACACGCCAAAACAAAGCAGGGCCACGGAGATCGAGAACCCAATCCACCATGCCCGGGTAGGCTTTGCTTCAATCGGGCTGATAATGTCTTCGGTAACCTGATGATAGGTTTTATTACCATCAACAAGTGGCTCCCGCAATTCTGATTCGTACTTTAATAATGACATACTTTTTTCGCTTTTTGGCTTGCGGCAATATGAGGCCGTTATTCTCTTTTTGTTATTTAAGCTTCGTGACCGTTTCCGTCAAATACTTTTCTGTCTGTATTCCTGATCTTAGTAAGATAATTCACATTGCTCAGGGTGTGCAGATGCTCCAACACATAGAACTTACGATTCTTCTGCTCCTTATCTCTGAGTTTAGAAATCTTGCTCTCAGGGTCATTCACATTACCGAACTGGATAGCCTGAGTTGGGCACGCCTGCATACATGCAGTCTTCACTTCCTGGTCTCTCAACGGGCGGTTTTCTTTCTTGGCATTCAACTTACCTTCCTGAAGCCTTTGCACGCAGAAAGTACATTTTTCCATCACCCCTCTCGCCCTGACTACTACATCCGGATTCAATACCATCCTTGTAAGGTCTGAATCAAGGTCGGTAGTTGCGGCGGAGATAATTCCTCTCTGGTTATCAGGGAAGCTGTCTGCCCCGTTCCAGTCGGCCCAGTTAAACCGGCGCACTTTGTACGGGCAGTTATTCATACAGTACTTCGTACCGATACATCTGTTATAGATCATCTGGTTCAGTCCTTCACTACTATGGCTGGTAGCAGCTACCGGACATACGTTTTCGCACGGTGCGTTATCGCACTGCTGGCACATCATAGGCTGGAAGATCACATCCGGATTCTTAGGATCACCGGTATAGTAACGGTCAATCCTGATCCATTGCATATCGTGAAACTTGGCTACTTCTTCCTTACCTACAGTAGAAATATTATTCTCTGCCACGCATGCGATTGTACATGCAGAACATCCGATACATGCGCTCAGGTCCACACTCATTCCCCACTTAATACCCGGTTTGGCAAAGGTGGGATATAGCGTGGCATCTCTTGCATAATCCTTCCCAAACTGAGCCAGTTCTTCCTCTTCAGCCCGATGAGGAGCCCTGGGGTCTGCAATAAACTCTGTTAATGATTGCTCCCTGACTACCGGCCTGCCCTCTGTAATATTGTGTGTTTGTGATAATGCCAGCGGAAATTCCTTTCCTGTATTTTCAATGGTACCACTTACGTAATAAGAAACCGAGGTGCCATCGAAAGTAGTCAGCGGATACACATTCTTTCCGGTTCCGGTGGCTGATGGCCCGATATATTCTGCCGTTTTGGAGGCATCATTACTTTCCCTGCCATATCCTACCGCAAGCGCCACTACATTCGGATGAGTTCCCGGAACTATAAGCGCCGGCAATTCTATCGTCTGGCCATTTGCTACAATCTTTACAACTGGCTTTTCAGGATGTACTTCAAACTTATCTGTATCCCTTGGGTTGAAGATGTCAATTCCGAAAAGCTTCTTTCCCATTTCAGGCGATACTACTGCGTAGTTATCCCAGGTAGCCTTGGTGATTGGGTCACTCACTTCCTGCAACCATGCGTTGGTAGCTTTGTTTCCGGTTCCTATAGCAATATTCTGGTAGAGGATAAACTCAGTATCGCCCCCCTTGGCACTGATCTTTGAAGCAGCATCTGCCACATTGCCGGTGAAGGCAATAGCACTAAATTTCTTTTCAACAACCGGCACAGGTGCTGCAGCAGCGGTTGTACTGTCTGCCTGAAACGATTCAGCGCTTGTGGCCACACCTGATTCTATGGTATTCGGATTCAATAAAGCAGCGCGGGTCAGTAACTTTCCGTCTTCCATAATACCATCCTGGATAAACCTGTCGAAATTACTTTCTCCTCCCAGTTTACCTATCCAGTAATTACGGAAATAAGTAAGATAATCATCTGTACTTCCAACCAGCTTCAGCAATGAATCTTCAAACTGCCTTGTCTTAAACAATGGATGTATCAGCGGCTGGATAGAACTTACAGTCCCTTTTGACAATTCTGCATCTCCCCAGCATTCTAACCAATGGCTGGAAGGAACCACATACTTACAGAGTTCAGTGGTTTCATCCATTCTATCGCTATATGAAACAGTGAACGTACATTTCTTAATTCCGTCCACAAGTTTTGCTTTATCATAATAGCTATAAACCGGATTGGCGCCATATACGAATAAGCCTCCTATTGCCCCTGCATTCAAATCGCTTACCAATGTGGCCATATCGCCGTCAATTCCCTGACGGTAATAAACCGGTGCACTCCAGTCAATAGTAGTTCCGTTGGCCCCAATTGCTTCGTTGATGGCATTCACCAATATCTGAATATTAGGATCATTACTTCCGCAAACAACCAATGCTGCCCCGTTATTAGCCTTCAGCTCGGCTGCGGTTTTCTTCACTGCCGCATTCAGGTCTTCGCTCAGGGTAGCAGAAGTGCTTCCACCTACTGCACCTAATAACGCTTTTACGATTGCCCCAGTCTCGGACGGCTTGTGCATATATCTTTCGTCGGCATTGGCTCCTGTCATACTGAAGAATCCTTCAAACTGGATATGCCGGCTCATGGTAGGATTTTTTTCGTCTATTCTTCTGCCTCTTGCATATTGTGAGGCAAAAGCTACCGGGCTAAGCCAGGTACCCAGAAAATCGGCTCCCAGGCTCACTATCACTTTTGCTTTTTCAAAGTGGTAAGAGGGGATAGCCTTTTGTCCATAAGAAGCCTGATTGGCCAATAGCATACCGCTATAGGACACTGCATCGTATTGCACATGCCTGCTTCCGGGATATTTCTGAAGGAACTGATTAATGATCTCTCTGCCTGTTACCGAAGTGACAGAGCTTGTCAACAACACCAGAGGCTTGCCGGCAGCACCAGCCACTCCTTCATCGATTGCTTTATCGATAGCCTGAAATGTTGCTTCTTTCTTGCTTATTAAGGGATAGCGCAATCTGCGTGTGTCGTAAAGATCCAGTACAGATGCCTGCACCTGAGCTGAGGTACCACCCAGCGTAAGACTGCTCAGTTCATTACCCTCTATCTTGATTGGGCGGCCTTCACGTTGTTTTACCACCACAGGCACTGCATCCCCATCGCTTATATATGTGGAAGCGTAGTAGTTGGCAATTCCGGCTATCACATCATCCGGCTTGTGCAGGTAAGGTATCGCTTTGTGTACGGGCATTTCGCAACTGGCTGCCGCAATAGCAGCTGCTGTGCTAAAACCCATATATTTCAGGAAATCTCTTCTGGGTGTTTTTGCATTTAATACATTTTCACCGGCAAGATCTCCGAACGGAAGCTCTTCCCTGAATTCATCTTTGGCTATAATTTTATTAGCAGCACTGTCGTGATACTCTCCAAAATTTTGCCAGTATTTCTGATTACTCATATTATGGATTCAACAAAAATATTTAGTACTAAGAAAGTGAAGTCTCCGATTAATAGTGGCACTTAGCGCACTCTGTTCCTCCAATCTTTTCTACAGTTACGCTGTCATACTTTTTGTTCTTTATGTCTTCGTGAAACTTTTCGTAAATGCTGTAAAACTGGTTACCATTGCCTTTATCATCATTAAACTGCACATTGGTAGTTCTGTGACAGTTCACACACCAGCCCATGCTCAGGGGAGCAAACTGGCTTACCTCGTCCATCTTCTGAATTTCACCGTGGCAGGTCTGGCAGGCTACCTGGCCTACCTTTACGTGTTGTGCGTGATTAAAGTACACATGGTCAGGCAGATTGTGGATTTTAACCCATTCAATCGGCTTTGCAGACTTTTCATCATAAGTTTTGGTAGTGGGATCAAAGCCTGCATATTTATATAATTTCTGAATTTCTGCATTTGCATCCACCTGCGTACCATCATCGTGGTATAGGGGTTCACCCGTATATTCAGTAACAGAAAGGTGGCAGTTCATACAAACATTAACTGAGGGTATATTGGCATGCTTTCCATCCTGTGCACCTCCATGACAATACAGGCAGCTGATCTGATTCACCCCTGCATGTACCTTATGCGAATAAAAAATTGGCTGTTCAGGTTGATAGCCCTGCTGGCGGCCCAGCCCGACTGCACCTTCTACCAGATAGTAACCTGCGAAAATGAATAGAACTATTGCAAATAAAAGCAGGTATGCTTTATTTCTGTAGAAGGGTACCGGCTTTTTTCCGGGGATTCCCTCCGACTCATCCGCCATTTTTCTGAGGCTTCCATTTACCTGAAGGAGTATGAGCGCCACAATCAATAACACCAGTGTCAGCAAACCATATAACAGGGTATTATCTGACTTTGGTGCTTCCACCGCTGCACCTCCCGCACCCGGAGCCGCAGCGCCCGGTGCCTGATAAGAATCAGCCCAATCCAGAATCGCGTCTATCTCTTCATCGGTCAGATCCGGGAAAGGGGTCATGATGGAGCCATACTCTTCATGCAGCTTCTTGGCATACGGATCAGTCTGCACCATCGTAATCGGGTTCCTTACCCACTTATACACCCAACCCTTCTCAGGCTCACGCTCACGCGCACCTTTAAGTTCAGGGCCTACATACTTTGCATCCGGCTTATGGCATGATGCACAATGTGATTTGAAAAGAGCTTCGCCATCTGCAGCGAACGACTTGTTTGGAGCTATCAGGAAGGCCAGAATAAAAAATACAGAAACTACCTTGATAGCATGCTTTATAATTTGACTCATATCAATTGTACCATCTTGGATTAATGGAAAGATTTTTCAAGTATGGGGCAAAAGTAAGGAAGCATGTTGACAATATGTTAACATCCTTAAAAAAATTTTTCCCCTTATCGGTACTGTGTTTCAGAGAAAATTTTGTAAACATTCAAAAAAAATATGCTTTGAAAATCCTGAGAAAAACCCTTGATTTAGAGATTATTGCCATATATTCCTGCTGATTTCAGGCTGAGAGATCTCACAAATCTGTTTAGATTGCATCCGAATAACAGACCCGATACATTGACAAAAGAAAATATCCACGTCGCAGTGTTCGCATCCGGTGCCGGAACCAATGCTCAGAAGATTATTGAGCACTTTGCGGGGCACAAACGAATAAGGGTATCCCTCATCGTTTGTAATAATCCGGACGCGGGTGTCCTGAATATTGCGCACAATGCCGATATTCCGGTTCTGCTGATCGACAAAGCGAAATTCCGTAATACCGGATATGCAGAGGAGTTATTATCTGCGCACATCTCCTTTATCGTTCTCGCCGGATTCCTCTGGAAGATTCCTCCCGTTTTAATCGACAAATTCCCACACCGTATCATCAATATACACCCTGCCTTATTGCCCGGTTACGGAGGAAAAGGGATGTATGGAATGGCTGTACACAAGGCGGTAATAGAGGCAGGCGAAAAGGAAAGTGGCATTACCATTCACTACGTGGATGAGCATTACGACCACGGCGCTACCATCCTCCAAAAAAGGGTAGAAATCACCCCTGACGACAATCCGGAGTCACTCGCAGCGAAAATTCACCGGTTGGAGCACCAATATCTGCCCCAAACCATTGAGGAGATTTTGACCCAAAAGACAAAATAAAGGAAATCAGAAAGTTAGCAATTCTTTTAGTCGGGAACCCGCCTCTATAACTCTTAAAGAAACTAAATTGCCCCCAATGAGGTGGTTTGTCTTTTTCTTCTTTGTTACGGGAGCGGTACTAAACTCCCGAAACGTATCTGCGCAGATTGAAGTTTCAGGTACCGTATTCGACTCCTCGAAAATCTACGGCATGCAGCATGTACTGGTACTTACCACCGCCGGAGAAATAACCCGTACAGATTCTGCCGGTCAATATCATATTAATATGCAGCCGGGCGACAGTATTTATTTCTTCTATGCAGGGAAGAATACATTGAAATACGCTCTTTCCCAAATTCCAAACCCCAATGAATTTGATATTTCCCTGCACGCCAGGACAAACTCTCCCTACAAAGTCCTGAAAGAAGTAGTGGTTTTTTCTGATACTTACAGATTTGACTCTCTGGAGAACCGCAAGCGCTATGAAAAGATTTTCGGGAATACAAAAGGTAAAATTCAAACCTCCGTAAGCCCTGACGGTATAGTCGGGCTGGATGTGGGATCGATAGTGGAACTCTTTCAGTTCAAGAAAAACAGACGAGCCAACAGCTTCCAAAACAGACTGATACTTCAGGAAGAGGAAGGGTATGTAAACTATCGCTTTAATGCCCGGCTTATTAGCCGTATTACCGGGCTGCAGGGCGACGATCTTGAAAACTATCGCCAGACTTACCGCCCTACTTATGAATTCTCAAGCAAGAGCACCCTGGAGGAGTTCTATCAATACATCCTTAATACTTCATACGCATATAAAAGAGCGCATGGTATTCCGTAAGCAAAGGGCTACGGCACAAAAAATTCCCAAATTCAAAAGCTGACCGATTCTTATTAAAACCCCTCTTGTCTATCTTTACAACATCATGCCTCAGTTAAATTTTCATGACAGTATCAATTTTTTAAGTAAACTGACTCCCTATAAAATCTGGAACGGCACCAAAGTATTATCGAGTTACTATCTGAGCCGATGGCGGAAAAAACCCATACAGTGGGGGCTGCCAATTTCCATTTCATTTGAGCCTACTACCTCCTGCAACCTGCGTTGTCCTGAGTGCCCAAGCGGACTTCGCCAGTTTACCCGCCCCAAAGGCATGTTGGATAATCAATTCTTTGAAAAGACAATTGACGAGATACACCGGCACCTGCTTTACCTGATCTTCTACTTTCAGGGAGAGCCCTACCTCAACAAAAACTTTCTGGATATGGTGGCCTATGCCCATTCCAAAGGAATTTATACTGCGACCTCAACCAATGCACACTACCTTACGGATGAGGTGGCCAGGAAAACAGTAGAAAGCGGCCTCGACAGGCTAATCATATCTATCGACGGCACTACGCAGGAAGTGTATCAGCAATACCGCAGAGGAGGCAGGCTCGACCGTGTAATCAAGGGAGCCGAAAACATTGTAAAGTGGAAAAAAGAACTAAAAAGTAAGACCCCATTTGTATTTTTCCAGTTTCTGGTAGTGAAGCCCAACGAGCACCAGATAGAAGATGTAAAAGAATTGGGCAGGAAAGTAGGGGTGGACGAAGTAAGATTTAAGACTGCCCAGGTTTATGATTATGAAAACGATCCTAACCACCTGATTCCTGAAAATAACAAATACAGCCGCTACAAGAAAGCTGAAGACGGGAAAACCACACCCAAAAACAAAAGAGCCAACCACTGCTGGAAACTATGGCATGCCAACGTGATTACCTGGGATGGCAAGGTGGTACCCTGCTGTTTTGACAAAGACGCTACCCACAGACTGGGAGACCTTAATAATGACTCTATGAAAGATATCTGGCAAAATGAGAACTATAAAGACTTCCGTGCCAAACTAATGCAGTCCAGAAAAAACATAGACATCTGTGCAAACTGCAGTGAAGGGCTGGGTGTATGGAAATAATCTCTGGCACCTGCACAGCAACTCCCACAGGAAAAATTATTCAAAGAAACTTTCTAATAAAGCGCAGCTTCGCCCAAACTTCTTAGCTTTATTTTCATTTTCCATCAACAAAAGGGTATGAAAGGCTTTAACGACAACCTTCGGCAGATTCTGTTTCTTGGGCTTATCATTTTCATTGGTATCCTCATGTTGAAACATTTTTACGTGTTTCTTCCGGGAGTTCTGGGCGCGGTTACCCTGTACATCCTGAGCCGGCAACCCTATCGATATCTGACAAATCAGAAAAGATGGAGCAAAGGGTGGACATCGTTGTTATTTATCCTGGGCTACACTGTCATCATTTGCCTCCCGGTATATCTTGCCGCAATTTTACTTACTCCGAAACTGGTAGCGCTCTTTAATAATCCTGTACAGTTGATGGTTGCTGTTCAGACTTT
Source organism: Chitinophagaceae bacterium (assembly GCA_019455085.1). Classification (GTDB taxonomy): domain Bacteria; phylum Bacteroidota; class Bacteroidia; order Chitinophagales; family Chitinophagaceae; genus Ginsengibacter. The sequence goes on along the minus strand of JACFNA010000009.1, from coordinate 8,321 downwards.
TTCTGATAAGGTTTATGAGGCTATTGGTGTAAGAATCCTCGATCCTGAAAATTTGAAAACGGCATTAGAGAGGCTGGCTAATAACATTCCTGCACTACTCAGCGGCACCGCCAACTTCCTTACTAATCTGCTACTGATGTTTTTCGTACTTTATTACATGCTGAGCAATGGAGACAGGATGGAACGCTATTCTAATAACATCCTTCCAATGAAACAGGAAAACCGCGATATCCTCGGCCGTGAAACGGTGATGATGATTCGTGCTAACGGAATAGGAATTCCACTGCTGGCCATTATACAGGGGCTTGTGTCTATGCTGGGCTACTTTATTTTTGGCATTACTGAATATGGTGTGTGGGCTTTCCTTACGGGCATAGCCTCTCTGGTGCCGATTGTTGGCACAGGATTGATATGGGTTCCGCTGGTTATCTACCTGTTTACTATCGGGCAGACAGGAAATGCTATTGGCCTGGGCATTTACTCATTGGTAGTTACAGGCAATGTGGACTACTTTGCAAGGATCACTCTGTTGAAAAAAATAGGGGATGTACACCCTCTGATCACCATCTTTGGAGTAATCATAGGGCTTAGTATGTTTGGTTTCATCGGGCTGGTATTCGGCCCTTTGTTAATCAGCTACTTCATTCTGCTGGTAAAGATTTATCGCAACGAATTTTCCAGCACACTTCCCCGGGAATCAAATAATAAATAATTATTTATTTACGTGTCACCATAATTGTTAGTCATCGTTTTTCCCCTTCTAATATGTATCCGAACTGATAGAAGCCAAATTGCGTAATTTGCAGGTCACAACTTCAACAATTCTCATTAATTATCATCCCATGAACAGAAAACTTCTCATCCTCCTGATAGCATTAGCTCCTCTTTTTGTTACCGCTCAGAAGATAAATATCATTCCGCAACCTGTCAGCCTGAATCTCCAGCAGGGAAGTTTTACGATTGATAAAAACACCACAATTACATTCAACACCGCACAGACAGAACTGGCTACTGCTGCGCATTATCTGGCCGGCCAGATAAAGAATATTTCGGGAGCTACGCTGCGCCTGAACCATGCAGCCTCAAAAACGATCCGGCTCAAATTGCAGCAAACTGCTGAAATCGGAGAAGAAGGGTACCTGCTCCATATCACCCCGTCAAACATTACTATTACTGCCAACTCGAAAAAGGGGATTGTGTATGGGATGCAGACTTTGTTTCAATTGTTGCCCGCTATCCGCACCAACGCTACCCTGGAAGTGCCCTGCATGACAGTAAAGGATTACCCAAGGTTTCAATGGCGGGGAATGCATCTGGACGTAAGCCGCCACTTCTTCGGGCCTGAGTTTGTGAAGAAGTACATAGACTTTCTGGCAGCATACAAGTTCAACACTTTTCACTGGCATCTCACTGACGATCAGGGATGGCGAATTGAGATCAGGAAATATCCTAACCTCACGAAGACCGGGGCATGGCGCGTAGATGAGAATTACCTTACATGGGGCACACGCCCTCAGGCAAAGGAAGGCGAAAAAGCAACCTACGGAGGCTACTATACCCAGGAACAGGTAAGGGATATCGTTAGATATGCTTCCGAGAGGAATATCACTATTGTTCCTGAAATAGAGATGCCCGGACACAGCGCTGCCGCTATAGCCTCGTACCCCTTTCTGAGCTGTGAGCAGCAACGCCAATTACCCATGACGGGAGGGAATTATAAAAACATTTCATCCAACTATTGCCCGGGAAACGACAGTGTATTTACATTCTTACAAAATGTGCTCACAGAAGTTATCGGCCTCTTCCCATCCAAATTCATTCATCTGGGGGGCGATGAGGTGGACAAAACCTCGTGGAAAAACTGTCCGAAATGCCAGAAAAGGATGAAGGAAGAAGGCCTGAAGAATGAAGAGGAGCTACAGAGCTACTTCATGAAACGAATGGAAAGATTCGTATCCTCAAAAAAACGCAGGATGATAGGGTGGGACGAAATTCTGGAAGGCGGACTTGCCCCCGGGGCTACGGTAATGAGCTGGCGTGGCGAGCAGGGCGGCATTGCTGCCGCAAAGATGGGACACGATGTAGTGATGACTCCCGGCACTCCTCTATACTTTGACCACTATCAGGGTGATCCTGCAACCGAACCTCTTGCAATCGGTGGATTCAATTCTCTGAAACTTGTTTACAGCTACGACCCGATTCCTGCAGTGCTCTCTGAAAAAGAAGCTACTCATATCCTTGGTGCACAGGCAAATCTCTGGGCTGAATTTATCAGTTCTGCTGCACATGTGGAATATATGGTGCTTCCCAGAATGCTTGCATTATCCGAAGTAGTCTGGAGCCCGAAAAAAGACAGAAACTGGAACAGCTTTAACGAAAAACTGCAAAAACATTTTGAAGTATTTGACCAGAAAGGGCTGAACTATAGCAAAGGAAATTTCAGAGTAGAAATCAAGCCTGTAGCTAAAGATGGGAAGCTCTCCGTGATGCTCTCGACTGAGATTTATAATGGAGAAGTGTTTTACACTACCGACGGCAAGGACCCCGGGATCTTTAGTACTAAATATACCGGGCCTGTATCTATAGACTCTTCATTGACACTGAAGGCTATCACCGGGCTTTATGGCCGCAAGATGAGTATTCTCCCTGCAGTACAGGCATTTGCAATTCATAAAGCAATAGGCAGAGATGTCAGGTACACAAATCCTGTAAGCCCTTACTATATGGCTGATGGCCCTAACTCCCTTACAGACGGAATCCGCGGCACAGATATCGTGGGAAAATACTGGCACGGCTTCTCAGGGAAGGATTTGATTGCTACCATCGATCTGGGTAGTAATCAGGATGTACACTCCATCTCATTAGGCTGTCTGCAAAGTGCACGTGACTGGATAATGATGCCCCAATGGGTAAAATTTGAAGTGTCAGCAGACGGTAACCAATTTACTGAAGTCAGGACTATCCCCAACGATGTATCTCCTTACGAAATGGCCTCCACCATCAAGGATTTTAAGGCTGAATTCCCCACTCAAAAAGCCAGATTCATCAGAGTAACAGCAAAAGCAATAGACGGACTGCCCAAGGGCCATCCGGGCGAAGGCAAGCCGGGCTGGATATTTGCCGATGAAATAATGGTGTACTAAATTAGGACTGGACAGGTATAGCACGCCAGGAACTGAAATTTTGGGTTGGCGCAGGACACGCTAACCCTGCCTTTCGTTCCAGTAGTAACTGTCAGGATAAATTCTTTTTCCAAAGACGGCTGTACCTACTCTCACAATGGTAGCGCCTTCCGCAATTGCAGTTTCCAGATCGCCGCTCATTCCCATTGAAAGTTCGGTAGCTTCAGGTGGCAGTATTCCCTCACTCAACGCTTCATCGCGTATAGATCTCAAGAGGGCAAAAGAAGGCCGCACCTTTTCGGCTTCCGCAGCAAATAGCCCTATCGTCATCAATCCTTTTATTTTCAAAGTATCCAATTTCCCAACTGCCCTTATAAGGTCGTAAGCATCGTCAGGGTGCACCCCGAATTTACTTTCCTCAAAGGAAGTATTTACCTGAATCATCGCCTCTATGGACCTGCCTTCAAATTGCAGCCTCTTGTCTAACTTCTCTGCAAGATCGAGTCTGTCGATAGTCTGAATACAATGCGCATATTTCAGTACATCTTTAATCTTGTTGGTCTGCAGATGCCCGATAAAATGCCCTTCTACAGGAAGACCTTCGAGCAAAGGCATTTTTTGCTTCAGCTCCTGCACTTTATTTTCACCTATCAATGTTTCGCCGGCGGCAACAGCCACCCTGATTCGCTCTGCCGGGACAGTTTTTGTGGCCAACAACAGCCTCACCGAACTTTCGTCACGCGCATTCGCGCGACAGGCAAGCCGGATACGCTCTCTGACATGAGCCAGATTTTCTTTAATGGTGCTAATTACCTGCCCGGGGACTAAATTCATATCAGTCATATTCTTTTCTTTATACAGGGTTTATTGCCTCCAAATCTATACCACTTCCCGGCAACTATAATAAAATTCAGTTGTGGTTGCCTTATCGCTATATTCTATCCCTTAGTGAGGATAAATAACCAAAGAGAAAACTCCCAATCATTCCCTGCACACTTTGTTTCTCTACATCCCATATTAGAAAAAAATGTGAATTCTTTTGTGACGTATTTATAATCCTACGTTATTTATTGAATTTTACGAACAGATTAAAAAAAAGAACAAAAAGGCAAAGTTTTGTAGTCATTTTATACAGCAACAACCAAGAAAGTTATGAATCTTCCACTCCTCCACCGAAATATCTCAATCATAATTTGTAGTGTATGCCTCCTGTTTATCAGCTCCTGCACCAAGACAAAAATATCGGGAAGCGGCCCTGTCGAAACAGAAACCAGGCCATTAAGCGGATTTAACCAGGTGGCGGTAAGCGGCTCTACTGACGCGACTGTTACTCAAGGAACCGGCTACCAATTGCGCATCAGCGCTTTTTCAAACCTGTTACCTTATCTCGAAACCAAATTAAAGGATAGCACCCTTCACATTGGTTATAAATCCAATACCAACGTGAGAAATGATAACTCAGAGGCGTTTATCACTCTGCCACGGCTCACCGGTGTTTCCACAGAGGGAGACGGCAGTATTTCTGTAACCGGTAATTTTACCTCACATGATTTTTCTGCATCCATAATGGGGTCAGGAAACATCAGTCTCTCGGAAGGGACTACACAAAACCTGAAAATTAATGTTACGGGGAGTGGCAGCTTTACAGGACCTCAATTCGTTGCCGACAATGCAGAAATTACTATCCGCGGCAGCGGTGACGTACGGGTGGGTGTAACCACCCGGTTAAACGTAAAGATAGAGGGGAGCGGAAATGTATATTATAAGGGGAACCCTGCCGACATCTCCACAAAAATAACCGGTAGCGGTAGCGTGATTAAAGAGTAACCATTTTCTTACAGGGGAAAGAAAGCTTTAACCCCACTATGCCGAATACTTATCAGGTTAAACCAAATGAATGTACAGTTCAATAAATTTATCTAAGAATAATGTGCTTCATTGCACTACGAACTCCATCGCGGCTACTCTGTGTGCCAGATATGTCCGGAACTTTTAATTTCACAATCCCTTTTTGGGATGGATTCATTTATCAGAAATTAGTGCTGCCTGAATCAGTGAGTACACATTGTAATATATTTTTGATCTTCAAATCACCTGTGATTTCATGCCACAATTATCTTACAGACAATTGCAGACAGACTTAAGAAGTTTGGCCAATCCTAAAAAAGCAAAGAACAGTGCATGGTTTTTCAAAACCGGTAAAGGGCAATACGGCGAAGGGGATGTATTTGTAGGAGTAACGATGCCTGAACAACGAAAGGTTGCAAAGCGTTATCTACACCTTCCTTTAGAAGAAGTAACCCTTCTGTTGCAAGCGCCGGAACATGAGTTCAGAATGTGTGCTCTGCTCATATTAGTGGCTCAGTATAAAAAAGGAACAGAAAGAGAAAGAGAAAAGATTTATAGTTTGTATCTGCAAAGCACCCGATGGATAAACAATTGGGATCTGGTGGACACCAGTGCAGAATATATTGTGGGAGACTGGCTGCAAGGCAGAAAAGAAAAGATGAAAACACTAAAAGCCCTGGCGAATTCAGAAAGTCTCTGGGAGAGAAGGATTGCCATGTTAGCCACATTTTGCTACATCAAAAAGGGAAGTACAGAAGAAGCGCTGGATATTGCCAAAATACTACTGAAAGACGAACATGACCTCATACACAAAGCAGCAGGGTGGATGCTTCGGGAAATAGGGAAGCGCTGCTCCATACAGGAAGAAGAAGCCTTCCTGAAGGCGCATTACAAACACATGCCCCGCACTATGTTACGATATGCAATTGAACATTTTCCCGAAACAAAAAGAAAAGCATATCTGAATGGAAAAGTATGATTGGGTAAATCATGGCGGGCAATTTCTATGCTGAAAGCGGGTATTGATTTGCGCTATTAGAAGATGAATTCCAGGAGTAAATACAAAGGATAGCTTACTTCAGTAAGTGCAAATGAGTTGTGCAGGATATCAGGCCAATCCAGTGTTATAATTAAAAAAGGTTGGAAAAAATCAAACGATGATTTGTCAGATGGATCAACTGATCTAGTAAACGATAATATTGTTCTGGAATTTTGTTTTTCAAAATAATGTTTTGTATTTTAGAATACACGTCATATCTTCGAAAAAATGAATTCAATTGAGGGTTATCTCAAAAAAGACTTTAGTCGTTTTTTATTCAGCACATCCGGATGCCCAAACAGCTCTTGAAGATTGGTACCGAAAAGTGACCTGTGCTGATTGGAACAACTTTAATGATTTGAGAAATACGTTTAATAGTGCGGATAGCGTAGGCAACAAAAGATTTGTGTTTAACATTAAAGGGAATAATTACAGATTAGTTGCCATTGTGCTGTTCGTTGCAAAACAGGTTTATATACTGTTTGTCGGGACGCATGCTGAATATGATAAAATCAAGGACATTCAAAATATCTGAATGATGATAAAAAACGAAAGGGAATATAAAGCTATAATGCTACGGGTTGATGAACTCCTACAGGTTGTGGATGACAATACGCCTGCAACAAATAAAGACTACATTGAACTAATGTTGCTTTCAGATTTAGTGGCAGATTATGAAGACACTCATTATCCTATTGCTACACCATCTTTAGCAGATGTGATCAAATTGAGAATGTATGAGATGAACCTGACACAATCTGCCGTATCTGAACTTATCGGCGTTTCACCATCGCGGGTAAGCGAATATCTCACCGGAAAAAGTGAACCCACATTAAAGGTTGCAAGAACCATCAGCAAGAAACTAAATATCACGCCTGACGTGGTGTTGGGGATATAAGTTGCAGGAACTGCTATCTCTTAGTGCTACTAACAATTTCACAGAATAGCATGCTGACCTTCGCAGACAGATCTTAGAAATTCGGGTAATTCCGAAAAGGCAAAGAACAGTGCATGGTTTTTTAAAACCGGTAAAGGGCAATACGGTGAAGGGGATGTATTCGCAGGGTAACGATGCCTGAACAACGAAAGGATACAAAGCGTTATCTACAACTTCTTTTAGAAGAAGTAACCCTTCTGCTGCAAGCGCCGGAACATGGGTTCAGAATGTGTGTTTTGCTCACATTAGTAGCTCAGTATAAAAAGGAAAAAGAAAAGCATATCTGAATGGAAAAATTTAAAAAGATGAACGAAAAAACAGAAGCAAAGGTCATTACTTTCGAAAACCGCAAAGGATTTGAAAAATGGTTACAAAAGAATTGCACACTTACCGGCGGCGTATGGATACAATTTGCCAGGAAAGGAAGTGAGATACCCTCCATTTCACCAGAAGAAGCGCTTGAGGTGGCCTTGTGTTATGGCTGGATTGATGGGCAAAGAAAAGCTTTTGACACACAATATTTCTTAAACAAATACACCCCGCGCAGAAAGGCCAGTCTTTGGTCTAAACGCAATTGCGCAATTGCAGAGCGCCTGATAAAGGAAGGGCAAATGCAGCCTTCGGGCTTAAATGAAATTAATAAAGCACGGTCTGATGGCCGTTGGGAGAAGGCCTACGACTCTCCCAGGAACATAGAAATCCCATCCGACTTTCTAAAAAAGTTAAAGCAGTCAAAGAAAGCTACTGCATTCTTCAACACTCTTAACAAGACAAATAAGTATGCCATAGCCTTCAGACTACAAACTGCGGGGAAGCCCGAAACAAGAGAAAAAAGAATGACAAAGATTTTGGAAATGATGGAACGCGGAGAGAAGTTTCATTAATGTACAATCAACCCGGCACTAATCCTTCCTGCACAACGAAGGTTATTTGCTCCGGGCAATTCAGATTAAGAAAAATCTCTTTCAAACCGCCTGTCAGGAATCAGCCACAACATGGCTACAATAAAATACATCGCCAATGCCGCGGGTACATATACGAACGACAAACCCATACCCGCCAGATACAACACTATAGAGAGGATTTTTTTCTTATCGTTCCTGTAAGCCTGAGCGAGCCTGGAACCCTGCCCCTCTAATTTAAGCATCTGTCTTGAGAGAATTTCCCAGGCCGTGGCACACATAAAAAGAATAAATCCATAAGTAACAGCCGGGACAGTCGCAATATGATTACGGCCAAGCCACCCGGTAACAAATGGTAATAGCGACAGCCAAAAGAGCAGATGCAGATTAGCCCACAAAACTTTGCCATTTACTTTATCCGCTACCTGAAACAAATGGTGGTGATTATTCCAGTAGATACCTACATAAATAAA
>JACFNA010000245.1 GCA_019455085.1 Chitinophagaceae bacterium | reverse complement strand
AGGAAAAACTATCAACAATCTGATTCTCTGGGGAGGTTTTACAAACAATTACACGAATACAATCACTATTAATGGGAATCTGGAGATACATAAAGATGGATATGTTAGTGGGAATTCTCCCGTTTATAATTCCGGATCAACACTCTTATATGCTTCAGGTGGAACTTATGGGCTTGGACAGGAATGGAGAGCTTCCTCTTCCCCTTATAATGTCCATATTTCTAATAGCACAGAACTTAACTACCCAACCTTTCAGGAAGCTAAAACGATTAATGGAAATCTTACAATTGATGCGGGAAGCAGTCTATATATGGATTATGGTACCCCATCCGCCTCTATTGGTGCGTTAACTGTAGATGGAGATGTCAACGTAACCGGTAATCTTTCTCTTGGAGAATTTAATGGAGATGATTTAAAAATACTTGGAAACCTGAACTTCTATTCAGGTTACAATTTTAATCCGAATAACCGCGCTGTCTGGTTCATAAAACCTTCCGGCACGCAGAGCATCACCACTCCTTCCAATGCAGCTTTGACAATTCCATACATTGTTATCGGCACCACCGGTTCAGGTACTACACTTCAATTAGGACAAAACCTGACTATCGATGCACCATCATCAGGAAATGCCATTGCATTTACAAACAACAATGATATAATTGACCTAAATGGACACAACCTTACAATTGGTACATCTGGAATCTCAAATCAAATATCAGGTCCCGGAAGTTTTAAGGGGAATTCATCTTCTGATCTGACGTTACTCGGCACAGGCTCCGTCGGGGCACTTCATTTTACTTCAGGCTATCAGCAATTGAGAAATTTAATAATAGACCGTACTTTCGGATCGATAGCTGCTACCCTTGCAACTCCACTTACATTGAATGGCACAGGAACCTCATTCACGAACGGACTCTTGGAAATTTCAAACAATGACCTCACTTTTAACACCTCATCCTCCTACACTTCAGCAGGGATAGGAAGCTTTATAGTCGCTAACGGCTCCGGCAAAGTAATCAAGAACTTCAATGCTCCCGGCTCATTCACCTACCCGATTGGAGACAATACCGGAACTGCCGAGTACTCCCCTGCAACCATCAACCTCACATCGCTGACGGGAACAGTGCCGGTCAGTATCAATTTAAGAAACAGCCAGCATACAAACAACAACTCTCCTACAAACTATTTAATCAGGTACTGGAGTGTCACTGCATCCGGAACCTACACCGGCAATGCTGACTTTATCTATACCGATGCTGACATTGCAGGTACGGAATCATCGCTTATTATTGCCGGATGGAATGGAAGTGCATGGAATCTTTATGGCAATGCGAATGCCGCAACAAATACGCTAAGTGTTTCAAGTCAGTCGAACCTGAACCGCGACTTCACGGCAGGTGATGGATTTTCCTCTGTGGCCACATTACCTGACAATTATTTCAGAAGCCAACAAACCGGAGCATGGAATGTGGCTGGCAACTGGCAGTCCTCACCGGATGGCATCAGCAATTGGGTTACTTCAACTTTAGTTCCGGATGATCAGGCAAAAGGAATTTTAATTCAGTCTCCTCACACAATTACCATCAATAGCACAATCTCCCTCGACCATACCTCCGTAGAGGGTACACTTCAATTGGATAACGGAGGCACAATGAACATATACGGAAGTGGGAACGATCTGGTAATTCAATCCGGCGGGATTTTATTGGTAACCAATACTGCAAATTATACTTCAGTAGTAACTTATCAGAATACCAATAGCAGCGTAAGTGTAGCTTCCGATGGAAAAGTTATTATCGGTAATGGCCCTTCTACTACCGGAACGGGTTATGAAGGATTTGCAACGTACAATAAGAATACCTGGGCGAATGGATCTAAATTCATTTGGAATAATGGATTGGCGTTTGGAACGAGTGGATTTACCTATTTTCCAAATTCCGCATTGGGAACCTCCCCAATTTTTAGCGTAGGGCCAACAGTTATCCCAACGATCGCATCAGCCGGTACACTTACTATAAATGGGATTTTAGATGTAAGAACTGACATCAATTTTAATGCAGCTACCGGCGAGAGAAATTTCAGGGATGGTATTACAGGCAACTCTACGCTTACAATTGCTACAGGCGGAAGTGGCACTCAAAATATAACTGAAGAGAATGCTATTTTAGGAGGAAGCGACCTAAAAATTGTCTCAGGTAAAATATTAAACCTTAAAAAATCTGTACTAGTTCCTAAAGACTCTTCAGTAACTATTTCAGGCGCCAATGTAAACAACAGTACATCTGGAAACACTCTTACAATAAAAGGAACATTCGACATAACAAGTCAGCAACTTACAAATGCAAGTGGTGCCATACTATTAGATGGTACAGGTACGTTTAGATCAAGTAATGCAGGTAATACCTCATGGCCACTAATTTCTGTCCCTTCTGGTACCGTTACTTTATCAATTGGTTCAACAATTGAAATGTATGCATCAAGTGATCAGACATTCCAATCACGCTCAGACTTTTCAAATTTAATTTTCAGTGGCTCAGGAACCAAAACTCCTTCCAGTGGATTTGACTTTAATGGCACAATGACCATTAAAGGCAATGCCATATTTGATGCAAAAAGTTATACAATCGGTAATTCATTAAATTCTAACCTGACAATGACAGGTGGAAGATATAGAACCACCAGCACCGGTGAAAATCCCACTATTCTCGGAACTTATGATCTCACAGGCGGTACAATTGAATATGCAAGTACAAACACTACCCCACAAACGATTAGAAATGGAGTCAACTATTTTAATATCGAAGTTACGGGAGCAGACAGTATTAAAAACGGAGGCGGTGGTAATGTCATGCTTAAAGACGGCGGAAGTTTCACTGTAAAAAATGGGGGTAAGTTTACCATCAACATCAATAGCATTAAAGGAGTAAATTCTTCGAGTACTGCACAAGTTAAAGTGGAAAACGGAGGCACCATTAATGTAGGAAACACCGGAGGTTTCAATGGTCGCAGTCCTGCAACCATTGGTGATACTACATCAGCAGTGCATGGAAATATTTCAAACATTATTTTGGATGCAGGAAGTACCATAAACTATTCAAGGAGTAACCCGCCATTTACAGGTACGGGTAGTCAACCGATTACCACAGGAACCTTTACTTATCAAAACTTAACCCTTTCCGGTACCGGCAAGAAGATTGCTCCCTTCAAAGGCAACCTGCCAATCAATGGCAACTTCACAGTGATGGGCGCTGCTCAGTTTGATCACGACAGCAGCACAGTGTCATTTATCAATATTACAGATGCGCAGGATATAAATGCCGCCGGTGTTACTTATCCTCCTGTATTTTACAACCTGACCAACCAAAATACACAGAATCTGAATATCAATAATTTCATCTCAGTAAAAAGTGAACTGACACTAGGTGATGATTCCAAAATAAATTTAGAAGACAGTATCAGGCTCATCAGTGATAATGATCAGACCGCTTCTGTAGCTCCGATCAATACAGCTGAAATAAATTACGGAGCTAAAGGTGCGTTTATTGTAGAACGATACATCCCTAATCACAGCAAAGCTTGGCAACTTCTGAGTGTGCCTACAAAAGGAAGTACCATTCGTGCTGCATGGCAGAATAATCAATACAGTATTGATAACAGAGGGATCAATATTACAGGTCCTTTCGCCGATTGGAGCGCCAGAGGATTTGATGCTTTCTCGCCCTCCCCTTCCATGAAATATTATAATCCTGGTGATAATACCTTCACAGGAGTACCCAATACCAACACTGAGCAAATCAATAACCATCCTGCCTACTTCATTTTCATTCGCGGCGACCGTCGTATAAATGATCCCTGGACACCTGCAAATGAAACCACCATTCACACAGCAGGGAAATTGTATGCTCCAACTCCTTTGGGGCAGGAGCCTCCTGCACAAACGGTATTTGCCGATAAATTTGCATTGATTG
>JACFNA010000244.1 GCA_019455085.1 Chitinophagaceae bacterium | reverse complement strand
ATAAGATTTTTATCCTCTTTTCATCCGAAGGATGGGTAGATAAAAATTCGGGTACTCTGTTTTGGTTGCGTTGTGCCATCCGCTGCCAGAAAGGAATAGCGGCTTCGGGATTGTATCCGGCCATAGCGGCAAAGATGAGCCCCAGCTTATCTGCTTCACTTTCCTGCATACGGCTATGCGGCAGCGCCAGTGCCAGATTACTACCGATCATATATAAACTCAAAAAGAGCAATTGCGTCTCCTGTTTTTTTTCTTTTAGTGCCTCTTGTAGTACCAAACCACCCAGGTTAATCAACAATCCTTCACTCATTCTTTCATTTCCATGTCTGGCAATGGCATGCGCTATTTCATGCCCCAAGACTATCGCGAGACCTTCTTCCGTTTCAGCTACCGGTAATAATCCTGTATATACCACCACCTTACCACCGGGCATACACCATGCGTTGATTATTTCATCTTTTATGGTATGGAATTCCCATTGAAACTTTTTGATTTCCTTATTAAGGTTGTGCTCCATTAAATAAGTTTCTACTGCTTTTTGAATGCGATTCCCTACCCGGGCGACAATTTGTGCCCTGGGATCTTCGAGTGTTAAAGTTGGACTGTTTTTCACTACTGAATCGTACTCACTAAAAGCTAACTCGCGGATCAGAAAGTCGGGAACCAGATTCAATTGCTTACGTCCGGTGATGGGCACTGTCCTGCATGCAGCCAGAAGAAGGAAGGAATTGATTGCTAATAGAAGTAATGATTTCATTTTATTGTGTTGAATGGGAATGTGTTTTGTCAATCCGATCGGTACTCAAAGTTGCGAGCATTCAAGTATTTTTTCATTCACCCAAAAAGGTGATTTTATGAAGGGGATTGTCACCTGAAAATGGGAGCGGCCGTTTTCTTTCCGTTGTTATCAATGAAGCTCCTCATTTGTTAATAAATTACCGGAGCATTCAATCTGCTTATTGGAATGTGTTATAGCCTCTTGAATCACAGACATTAAGTTCTGTTCGGCATCTTTCCGGGAGCGGGATTTTTTTATATAGGATAATCCTGGTTTTTCCTGGTGTTCCCATCCTCCCCCCAAAAAAATAAAAAAAGTTTGTAACCTTTTTGAATCCTGCTTACCCGAATAGGGTATAATTCACTTTTAAAATTGTAAGAAATGAAATCGGTTAAAAATGCTTCCAGGAATGCCATCTTATTATTGGCTGCTGCTGTTTTATTTACACTGACTACAAATGCACAGTCACACCACATGTCCTCCAACACTACACCACCGGAAGTGGCAAAAGCAAAAACTACCTATAATCAAAGCACGCTTGACCTTCGCACAGCAATGCGTTTTCTCTGGTCGCAACACATGGAGTGGACCTATGCTGCCGTGACTTCCTTCTTCACTACTACCCGTAATTATGATGCTACTGCTGCCCGTCTTTTACAAAACCAGGAAGATATTGGAAATGCTATCAAGCCTTTTTATGGTGAAGAAGCAGGGAACGCCCTAACCAAACTTTTGAAGGAGCACATCTTCTCTGTGGTTAAGGTGATGACTGCTGCAAAAAGGGGCGAACAGGATAACCTGAAAGTAGCCGTTAGGGCGTCTTATAAGAATGCTCAGGAGATTGGAGATTTCCTCGCTAATGCGAATAAATACTGGCCGCGTGATTTTGTGCGTGATATGTTGAAGACTCATATTGATCAGACGCTTGTATATGCTACCGCTATTCAACATGATGATTTTGCCAGTGGTATCAATTCTTATGGCGAGGCAGAACATCACATGATGATGCTGGCAGATGCACTCAGCGATGGTATCATAGCTGCCTTTCCACAAAAGTTTGTGAAGTAGAGTGATTAGGAAAGTGGATCATCAGAACCCGGAAGTCTTTCCGGGTTTTGGTATTTTACACGGGCCGTGTTGTTGCTTTAAATAATATGACGAATTCCGTACGCTCATGAATAGTATCTAACATTAATCCACAGATTGGACCAAGAAGGTTTGCGTTATAGATTTTACAGTAGTTTCTACAGCATACGGAGAGATTATCACCAAAAACCTGAGCGAGTCATAGTGGCTCGCGTTTGGGATGAGAGTCTCAATTTTTAATCATCTTCCTTTGCCTGTCATTACGTATGCGGTGTAAAGTTTATAATCTTGAACAGATGAAAGACATAAGGGAAGAGGGCATCCATACTTTCGCCGGCACCGCGGGTGGAGCCCGGCAGGGCGAGGATCAGGGTGTTGCCCCTCATACCGGCAACGCTGCGCGACAACATGGAGTAGGGGGTCAGCTCCTGGCCATAACTCCGCGCAGCTTCGCTGATGCCGGGAATCTCTCTGTCGAGAAGCGGTTTGATCGCTTCCGGTGTTACATCCCTGGGTGAAAGTCCGGTGCCTCCCGTCAAAATGACGAGGTCGTTGGATGCATCGCAGAGTTGCGTGACTTTCTGCCTGATGGATTCGAGTTCATCGGGTATGATCAGATATTCATTTATTCTGACACCGAATTTTTCTAACTTACTGATGATGGTTTTTCCTGCGCTGTCCTGTTTGGTACCGGCGGAAATACTGTCTGAGCACACGATTACGGCGGCAGAAAGCGAGCCGGATACATTTTCGGCATATTGCGATTTGCCTCCTTTCTTCTTCAGCAGTTTGATGTTTTTGATTTCGATGCCCTTGTCAATCGGTTTCAGCATATCGTACATCGTCAACGCCACGACAGAAGCACCGTGCATGGCTTCCACCTCCACACCCGTTCTGTAAATGGTATGAACCTCCACTTCAATGATGATATCAAGGCCTTGGATGCGATGGTTGATGACGGCAGATTCGATCGGCAGGGGGTGGCAGTCGGGTATCATGTCGCTGGTTTTCTTGATGCCGAACAAGCCTGCCACACGGCTGGCTTCTATCACATCCCCTTTGGGAACTGTTTTGTTTTGAATGGCCTCAATGGTTTTATCCGAACTCACGCTGACAATAGCCTGGGCTATAGCGCTGCGGTGTGTTTTTATTTTATGGGTGATGTCAATCATAATCAATCAGGTATTTATTTTCCATTGTGTGTTGTCGTCCGTGAATATTTCCTTACCCCAGATCGGTACTTCTTTCTTGATTCTTTCCACGATGGCTTCACACGCGCGGATGGCACCCCTGCGATGCTTTGAGGAAGTGAAAACCATCAGGCTGATTTCTCCTGTTTTGACCAATCCCAGGCTATGATAGATGTGCATGCATGTAAGCGGAAATTCTTTGAAAGCGTCTTCTCTTATTTCGTGAAACTTTTCTTCGGCCATTTCACGATAGGCGGTGTATTCTATGGCTGCCACTTCTCTGCCCTCCACCTCATCATTGCGTATCTGTCCCAGAAAGATGCTATGCGCACCGATCTGATGCTTCTTTCCGTGGGCAGCGATGGATGCCGCAATAAAGTCGGGTGTGACGGGGCCTTCAACAAATACATTATGTTTCTTAGTGGTGGTCATGGTATTGAAATCTTTGAGATGAATGATGGGGAGTTTCGAGTCGCGCCAGCCATGCTTCAACACCACCGGCCAGACTGTAAACCTGACAATCCGGATATGCCTGCAGCATCTTGTTAGCAGCTATGAGGCTCCTCTTTCCTGACTTGCAGAAAATGACGATGACTCCATTGGGGTTGATTGTCGGCAATGCATTATCAAAAGTACTCAATGGAATCTGATGATAACTGAAATCCTTTACTTTCGGTTCTTCGTCTGATTCACGTACGTCAATGATTGTCAGGTCTCCTGCTGTTCGCAGGATATCGAAATCGGCAACCGAAATTTCATGTGAATGATTTGCCACACCGCAAAACCAATTATAATCAAATACTTTAAATTCTTCGAGGGTTTTGGGCATGGAATAACTTCCTGCTTTCAACGGAGAGACGAAGAATTCGTAAAACAGATTTTGCAGGGCATTGTAAGAAATGATTTTGTTGATCAGCGGTTCACCGATACCGGTGATGATCTTGATGGCT
>JACFNA010000243.1 GCA_019455085.1 Chitinophagaceae bacterium | reverse complement strand
AAATTCGGGTCACCTGAGCAAATGGGCAGTACCCGAAGAAATTCGATTTGTAAAAGAGATTCCGAAGACGAGTGTGGGCAAGATTGACAAAAAACTGATTAGAAAAAAGATCGACAGCGGAGAAATGTAAGGGAGCCTTTCGCGGGAGTATTCAGAAAAACTCAGGATCGTACATTATGACAGCAGAAGAAAAGAAGTATTGCGAACTGTATGGCACGCTGACAGGAGTTTTAGGATTGCTCATTACTTTATTACTGGTATGGATTGCTCTGGAGCAAAAGCAGTTTTCTGAGGCAATGGGTACACTCAGTGGTGTAAATGCAGGAGCGGTAGGCAGCGTTGGATTCTTAATGATTATCAGCTCGGTTTACTTTTTCAGGAAGAATATAGCTAAAGGAATAGAAGTGCTCAAGTCAGGATCAGGATTTCTGGCATTCGCACTCCTGTTCAATCTGGGTTACTTTTTATACTATAATATTCCTTATGATTCAGTTCCGTTTTTGGGTTTAGTGGCTTTGGTGTGGTTTGTCAAATGGATACTTTACCGGAGTGCGCGGAGAAACTTCCCGACTTACCCGGCCTGAGATTATTGAAAAATACACCCATCGGTTATCAGTTAGTTATATCTAGCCTTTGGTAATTCAACTGCTCTAACCGACTCAACCTTCTATTGGGCATTATCGCCCTCTTCTTTTTCATCGGGAAAAGGAAACAAGCGGTACGTTCAACAAATCAAACTTACTTCGCCCGCCGGCTCTGTTCAGACGGTGTTTTGTTGTGGCTACCGCCGACGCTACACTGCGTTATTTTTTCTACGCCGCACAATGAAGGCCGGAGAGAGGGGATGTGGGTCCACTTTTTATTATTATTATCCGATAAAGTGGAGCTAAAGCTCGCTGGACTTGGGCTTTAAATTTATTACCCTGCCCTTCAGGGCAGGACAATGAAAGCCTTACCCAATAAGGGCTTTAGCCACATTCTGAATAATAGAACCGGATAACAATGATTTTTTATTATTTCTACCAAAGGCAAAATTGCATGCCACATCGATCAATTTGATTTGTTTTTTTTACCGCATGGGAATAGACAACTCGGGAAGTCCTGATTCGTGCTTCCTGAATTGGAATGAAGAAAGCACTTTTTGCCAGTGGCCAAAAAATAGAGTGGGGCTGTGAAAACAGCCCCACTTTGTAATTCAAGCCGAAAACTAAACATGAGAGCGTTTAATACATTTTTATCGTAGTGTCATTTTGCTTTTTGATTAATAAGTGTGTAGCGTACCTGGTTTCGGGCCACTAATATATAGTCGAGATAATGTGCTAAAGGAGCGAGTTTCTTTTTCAGCGGGACGATATGATACTCGCCCGGTGCTTCCTTGTTTATTTCAGGATAAAAAGCTTTCCAGGGATCTTTATTGCTGATTTCGAATAATGTAATAGGCTTGTCTTTTGAAGCCCCGAATTCAGAGTCTTCATATAAAATAGAACCCGTGAGTATTTTTATCCCCGGAGTCTGGCTGATACGTTTTGCGAGCCTGTTGCTATCGGCAAAGATTGGATTCAGATAAGCGTGACTTCTGCCAATTAACAGAAAGAATCTGGAATCAGCCGATTCTGAGATGATACGTTTTGTGTTTTCATAGAGTGCTTCCTCTCTTCCGTCTGCGTAGTTTACGGCTTTATTCTCGAGGATTTCCCTGAAAACTTTCATGTCTTTTTCAGACAGAAAATTCCTGAGTGAATCGATATTGTCGCGAAGCAAAGCCTTCGTTTTGTTTGCCCATTCAATATCCTTTTTGTTGGGATAGCCAATAGTGTAACTACTGTAAAAATCAGGGCCGCTAATCTCCTTCATCAGGGCCTCCACAAATTGAGGCTTCTGATCATAGTTGAGAAACATGCTGTAGATCGCATAAGCCATTGTGCGGGTACGGTCAAAGTCTATTCCGATTACTTTTATTGGCTTCTTCAGCTTTTTGTTATAATCATAAAGCATCTTCCACGCATCTCTCCACTCGCGAATAGCTCCTGCATAGAGGGTGTAGTTCAGATGCTTTTCGTTTCCTGTTTCGAGATACTTATTGTAGAAATAGGCTTCTGAGGGCCCGAACTCTATTAACAATGAGCGGAGTCCTGTTTTTCTGGTGAGATATTTTACAAAGGACGGATACATCACAGCGGAAGCCATGGATCCGTGGTTTTCACCCAGGATTAGCAGGCTCTTTCCGTGAGAAGGCTTTAAGAATTTCCTGAAGTAAGCTTTATTGGAAATCTCTGCCTGGCCATACGCACCGGTGACAATGGTGATCAGGAGCGCTGTCAAAATACTTTTCATCATTCCGCCTATCCTCCTTTGATTGTATTGTCTAACAGTGTCCTTATTTGTTTGCCACTCGAGGGCCTTGGTGCATCTGCGCTAACGATCTTTCCTTCTGGATCCAAAAGGATGAAGCGGGGAATCACGTTGATATTAAATTGCTTTTTGTAGAGGCTTTTGTTTTTTGGGTCCATCCAGAACTGTGTGCCAACGAGCTTTTCAGTATTGAGATAATCAACCCATGCGGCCCTGTCGTCATCAAATGATACGCTTACAAATTCAATATTTTTCCCTTTGTACTCTTCTTCGAGCTTTACCAGATCCGGTATTTCTGCAATACACGGCTTGCACCAGGTAGCCCAGAAATCCACATACACATATTTTCCTGCGAAGTATTCTGCTGATTTAATTTTTTCGTCTTTGATATTTTCAAAAGAGACCTGCACAGCCGGCTTGCCCGGGAGCATATTAGCCAGATAGCCATATCTCTCCTGTACGATTTTTTTAATGTCTTTATAAGGGCTGCCTTTCCCGAACTGTTCAAAGATTTCAGGTTTGAAATCCTGTCTCAGTGAGTAAGCCATATAAACATACTTTGCACGTTTCCCTAATTGTGTGTCCAGAAAAGTGAGATAGTCGCCGGTAAATCCGTTCTGCTGCGCAAGTTTGTACTTATTGGTAAGATAAAAGTGTGTGAAACGCAGGTAGGGAACTCCGGCATTTTCAAGGTTTGATGAGGTTTGTATCTGATCCATGAAATCCCAATAGTCTGACGGCAGCACCGGTGCTTTACCCTGATTGAAACTTTTATTTCCTGACGGATAATTTATTTTTCGTGCTGAGGCCAGGTTTTCTGCTTCAGCAATTGCAATCTTTTTTAGAGTGGGAGAGAGGTGGGCGGTGTCGTCATATTTGTTGATGTAACGAATCTCCTCGTTTCGGATGCTGTCCACGTTCTTCTTGTACGCATCCGGGCCCAGGTCGTGAATGAAGATGTAGTTGTTTTGCCTTAATTGCGGGTAGGAGTTGAATGCAAAGTCGTGATCGTTTACAAATTGGCTATTCACAGCGCCTTTTCCGGAAAATGCCAGTGTTTTTTCAATAATATTGGTGTCCAGCAGGAAGTCGACATTCGCTGAAATAAAAACGCTATCGCCTGGTTCCAGATAGACATTAATCACCTTGTTGTGTCCAAGTCCACGAATGATTTCTCTCCCCAGATTAATATTTCCTTTTAGCGGGCTGTTCAGGTCCATTGTAACTTTAAAGAATCCATTGCTGTCAATATCTACCACATCTTTTTTTGTGGCTTCCAGTAGTGCATATAAGTCATAGGTGAATTGGAAGGTGGGGTCTTTGGCGCCCAAAATCTTACCGGTGAGGATAGTATCCTTTTTTGAGCCGGATTGTTTGGCTGTAGTACATCCTGCGAGGTAGATTAGACCGGTGAGGGCTGCTAAAAAGAGAAATGAGTGATGTTTAATGTTCATTGATGTGTATTTGATAAAGCACCGGAGAAGGGTGTTTGCCCCTGCTCCGGTGCTTTGTGATTATCGTGGATTTTGTTCTATTTCAGGGTTCAGTTCGATATTGTGGTAGAAGATGGGCCATATCAGTTTAGGATCCCTGGCGGGCACATTGAATCCCGGAAGATCAGTTCCCGGTTTCAGATGGTTTACGGGTAAGCCCAACCGTTTAATA
>JACFNA010000242.1 GCA_019455085.1 Chitinophagaceae bacterium | reverse complement strand
CGTTAAGGAGGTAAGAAGAGAACCCTGTTGCAGAAGATACTCCGGTTGACAATGTCTGATTCTTGGTATGGCTGTCGTAGTAAGTCAAAGCACCCTTAATACGGTTGCTGAACAAGCTCACATCCAAACCAACCTCGTACCCTGCCGTCAACTCAGGCTTTAAGTCGGCAGCCACCAGAGAAGTACTGATGGTGAAACCACCCTGTCCGCCATAAGGGAAACCTGAAGACTGACCGAAGGTGGGCAGCAATCTGTATGGCCCTATGCTCACCTGGCCTACGCTAGACCAACCGGCACGCACTTTAAGGTAGTCCAGATTGTCAATATTCTTCAATGCATCAATTGCATCAGTTAACACAAAAGAAAGCTGAGCACTTGGATAGAAGAATGACCTGTTTTCTTTAGCCAGAGTAGAGAACCAGTCGTTCCTTCCTGTTAAGGTTAAGAACAAATAATTCTTATAAGCTACGTCAAACTTACCCCACAAGCTCACTGACCTTGATTGAGAGTAGCCGTTGCTTGCAGAAGGATTGTTCAGAGAGTTTGAAATATTGAATAACCCTGGTACAACCAGACCTGAAATAGAAGCGGATGTGCTTGTACCTGTACCCTGTGTGATATTACCTGTAGCTGTCAGATCAAAAGTAAAGTCTTTTACTTTCTGTTTGGTATGAACCATCAGGTCAGATACGATGTTAGATGAATTAGACTCTGAAGTAGAATAGCTACCCAGAATGTCTGTAACCTTATAGGTACCTGCCTGTTCAGGAATAGACTTGGTGTAATCGCTGAAGAAGAATTTATCAACTTTTCCTTCTGATTTCGCGTTACGCAGGTTGAATCCCATACGATATGTAACATCCACAGACTTAACCGGTCTCAATGTCAATGCAAGGCTTCCTACAAAGTAGTCGTTCCTTGTTAAAGACCTGTAGTTATCAGCCAGGAAGTAAGGGTTGGTATAGTAGGCATTGTAATATCCATTAGGATTTGCATACTTATCATTTTTCCAGTCGCTATACTTAGTCAAGGGAATTTGTCCCGGTGTATTCAACACGTTGTTGTAAATACTAGACCCTGCACTTGTCTGGTCATAATGGTTTTGTACATAATAAGTAGAGTAAGTAAGGTCTAATTTCGGAGCCAGCTTTTGGTTACCATTCAATCTTACAGTAGCACGATTGTACTTATCACCGGGTACAGTACCTTCAGCAGACAGATATTGTGCTGCCAGATACACAGACCCTCTGTCAAAGTTGTTAGCCAGAGATACATCAGTCTGATAGGCTACACCTGTCTGCCAGAAATTCTCTTTACCGTATTTGCTGTTCCACTCATAAGGGATTGTCTGGATTGAGCCATCCTCAACCGGTAAACCCACTTCTCTCATAGAACCGTCAAATCTAGGTCCGTATTGCTGGTTCTCATAAGGAGTGTATTCCACTACGTCAAATTCAGTACCTGAACCAAAGAGCTTTTGCATTTTCGGCATGATACCTACTGTTTCAGCTGTAATTGTCTGGCCTACATTCACCTGAAGCCTTCCTGAAGAAGAACCTTTCTTAGTGGTGATGATCAGCGCTCCGTTAGAACCGTCTGAACCGTACAATGCCGCAGCACTACTACCATTCAGTACAGTCAGTCCTTCAATATCCTGAGGGTTCAGGTTACCGAGGATAGAGCTTGGTACGATTACGTTGTCCAATACTACGAGCGCCTGGTTGTTACCCAACAAAGAACGCATACCTCTAAGGGTAAGCCTGTAAGTTGGATTCACACCACTGCTCACTGCTGCTACCGACAAACCTGCTACCTTTCCCGAAAGAGAGGAAACAACGTTTACCGGTTTTGCATTGGTAAGCTGCTCGGCAGTAAGGTTGGTCTGCGCCACACCCTGAGCTTTCACAGAGGTTTTCAAGCCTTGCGCAGTTACTACCACAGCTTCCAATGAGCTGGGGTTGGGCTGCATGTGCACGTCCACCTTGTTTGTGGAGGGTATTACTACCACCTGAGTTAAAAATCCGACGTTGGAGAAGCTGAGTTCCTTCGCGCTTGCAGGAAGGTTCAGCGAGAAGGCGCCCTGTGCATTAGTGACACCTCCAATCTGGGTTCCCGGTACTTGCACAGACACGCCCGGGAGGGCTGTACCTGTGTTGTCGGTTACTGTTCCGGAAACAGTCCTGTTCTGTGAAAATGCCAGCAGTCCTGACAGCATCAACACAGTCATTAAGGTCAAAAATTTTCCCATGTTTTTTTGATTTGTAATTATTGGTTTTGCAAATTTTTGCAGGTCAGACAATAAATCTGACGCCTGTCCGATTGTTAAAGGCAAGCGAAAATAGAAAACCGCTGCTTAGTACCAAATTAATTTTAACAGTTCCTTGTCCAACAGTTTGATTTTTATTTAACACTCGATAGTGTAACCGAAGAAGTTACCCTTAAATCGAGTTCATCCATTAGAAAAAATATAAAAATTCTACATTATTATTTAATAAATTTTATATTTCTTAAAAAAGTTCACATCATTTTTACGATTAATGCGTGTGGTTGTTGATTCAGCACTAAAAAATAGGAGGATAGGCAGACTTACTTTTAATACATAAGTATTAGTAAATCAACGTTATTATGCCCCATTTCAACCTACCTGAAAAGGGTTATAAATTCCCATTTGTCATTTTTGTTAGAAAAAGTCTGAGACTAGCAATCCACTTTGTGGAATATATGGCACCTAACCGAAAGATGGGCTTTGGCGATACCTTTAATGGGAATTTGGTTACCCCCTCGTTCCCAAAAAAATGAAAAGCAAAATAGATTACCTAAAAAACAGAAGTAGTAACTATGCCTGTGCGGCAGGGCCACCAAAATTTAAGGGAAACTCCACAGTTTCAATATCCTGAATCTGGCCATTCACAGATTCAAACTTCTTGACATTCTCTATCATGGCCTTCATAAAACGCTTGGCATGTGTCGGGGTAAGGATAATTCGGCTTTTCACCTTACTCTTTGGTGTGCCTGGCATTACATTCACAAAATCAATCACAAACTCTGCATGGCTGTGTGTGATAATAGCAAGATTCGCATAATTCCCCTCAGATACTTCTTCTGATATTTCAATATTCAACTGATTCGGCTGTTGTGGTTGATCGCTCATTTTCTTATTTTTTTGTCAAAGATAATTTTATTCTCCGTGCAGGGTATTTCAGAGAAATTTCGCTGTCACACTTTCCTTTATCCGTTTCAGGTTTTCGGGAGTACCCTCAAAAACCAATTTTCCACCATCCTCCCCGGCTTCCGGGCCGAGATCGATAATCCAGTCTGCTGCTCTTATCACATCCAGATTATGCTCTATGATGAGCACGGAATGCCCCTGTTCAATTAGCGCATTCAGCGAATGGAGCAATTTATTGATATCATGGAAGTGCAACCCGGTAGTAGGTTCATCAAATATAAACAGCACTTTATCCTGCAAACCTCCCTTACCCAAAAACGAAGCAAGCTTTACCCTCTGCGCCTCTCCTCCGGAGAGCGTACTACTGGATTGTCCCAGTTTGACGTATCCCAAACCGACATCCTGCAAAGGTTGTAATCTCTCTGCCACCGCAATACCCTGAGCCCCGTCAGGCTTTTTCCCCGTCGGGGAATTGCCAAAGAAATCAATGGCCTCATCCACGCTCATCTCCAGGACTTCATGAATATTCTTCCCATTATATCTCACTTCCAGGATTTCTTCTTTATATCGAGTCCCTTTGCACACCTCGCACGTAAGATGTACATCAGCCAGAAATTGCATTTCTACTACCTGTTCTCCTTCACCTTTACACGCATCGCACCTTCCCCCGTCCACATTAAATGAGAAATGCCCGGGCAGATATCCCCGTATTTTCGAAAGTGGCTGTCTGCTAAAAAGCTCTCGAATCTCATCAAAGGCTTTAATATAGGTAACAGGATTGGATCGGGCAGACTTTCCAATCGGATTCTGATCTACCATTTCAATCTTAGTGACTGCCTGGATATCTCCTGTAAT
>JACFNA010000241.1 GCA_019455085.1 Chitinophagaceae bacterium | reverse complement strand
CAAAGAGCACTGGAACTGTTGAAAAAAGACGCAGGCAATGTGTCAGAAGTTTCATGGGAAGTGGGCTTCGAAGACCCCTCCTATTTTAGCAGGGTATTCAAAAGCCACTACGGATGCCATCCTTCAGAAAAAGACAAATTGCCCTGACCTGATCGCACTCAACTTACTTATCGGAAACGGCTTCTTCCGGCAATAGAGCATATCCCCTCCCCTTCATTGACCCAGGTAAGGTATTATCATCAGGAAGTCTAAAGACTTCTGTAAGCAGTTTAGGAACGGCATCTGTACGGTACTGTTTTATGTTCGACAGGCACATACCTATTCCCTCTATTTTATCAAAATGCCTGAAAAATCCTGTTTTCTGCGCCGAAAGTCCTATAAGGCTGATCCCTCCCACAATAATTTTGTCCACAACCTCAGGGTATAAAAAACAATTCAAATAAAAAAGATAATAATCATGAGTGCAGGCCTGCTTATGAACGCATTGCCTGCCCTGAGTGCCACTAAAACCCATCCTCAAAAATGGATGCACTAATATTATTAAACAGATAAATGAAAAAGTTATGGCACATCTTATCAGCTCATTAATTCCTCACCGGAATCTCACGAACAGGGAAGCCATGCCTCAACATCAGCAAATCTTCGGAAACGTAAACCTGACGATGGGGTTCATTATTTCTATCTGTATCATAGCGCTGGTAATAGGCCTGGCTACTCACATGGCAGCGCAATTGATAACGTTTATCGGAGATCAGGTGACGCAGCAAGCCCAACCACCTGTGAGTCATGAACCCATAACAGTTGGCAACGCAGTAGATTTGCTTCACTGATAATAATCCCTGTTAAACAGTGTATCACAAATAATAAGGCTTTCTCACCCGAAAGAAACACCATAAAAGGAAAGTTTTTTGATGAATATAAGCGCCTGTTGATTGAAAATGGAGTTGCCTTTGATAAAGAATATTTGTTGTAAAATGTGCAACCCTTTTAGGATTGGAATAACAATTCATTCGTTACCTCCAGCCATGCCGGGTGCTATTATTGCTTTAGCCCTCCGGGCTAAAGAAGAATTTTCACTTGCCAGCACATCAAAATATTAATTAGCCAATTTGGCAGCTTTAAACTAAAAAATGACGGAAATTACAAGACGAAAAACCTAAAGTACGGTTATACTAAATAATTGCAAGCTCAATTCACTACTATACAAACCAATATTAAAAATGAAAAGGATACTGTTTTTTCTCGCGCTGGCCATCTTAACGTATGATGTGCCTGCTCAGATTACTCCACTCTGGCTTATGAATCCTTCTATATCGCCCGATGGGCAGACAATTGCCTTCGGCTACAAAGGCCGTTTATACACGGTAAATGCTTCCGGTGGCACGGCCACTCCTTTGACAGTGGGTGGAGCCTACGACCAGATGCCTGTCTGGAGCCATGATGGTAAATCCATTGCTTTTGCCAGTGACCGATACGGCAACTTCGATGTATTCGTCATACCCGTAAAAGGCGGCACGGCCAGGAGACTTACTTATTACAGTGGCAATGATTTCCCAACAGACTTCTCTCCTGACAATAAGAAGGTATTATTTCTTTCGGCCCGCAATGCGCCGGCAAAGAGCGTAAGATACAGCATCCGCTTATTCCTGAACCTTTATGAAGTTTCTGCTAATGGCGGAAGGCCTGTTCTGGTAAGTGCTGCGGGAATGGAACGCGCGCATTACAATAGCAGCGGATCACAAATTATATTTGAAGACGTTAAGGGATACGAAGATGCGTGGCGCAAGCACGCCACTTCCGCCGTCACCCGCGATGTGTGGTTGTTTGACGTATCTTCTCAGACATACAAACAAATCAGCACCTTTAATGGTGAGGACAGGGAGCCGGTTTTCAGTAACGACGGCAAATCCGTGTATTACCTTAGTGAGCAGAAAGGCACTCAGAATATTTTCAAGACAAGCCTGGCATCCAATACAAGCAACCAACAGCTGACCACCTTTAAAACAAATCCTGTACGCAATCTTAGCAGATCAGCCAATGACATACTCTGCTTTACATGGAACGGAGAAATCTACACCATGCACCCCAATAGCCAGCCTGCAAAAGTGTCAATCCAGATAGCGAATGCGGGCGATGATGATATTCAAAAAACTATTCCTGTCAGCGGCAACATCAGTGAATTTGCTGTGAGTCCTAACGGAAAAGAAATAGCTTTTGTTAACAGAGGCGAAATCTTTGTTACAGCGGTAGAAAACGGAGAGACGAAAAGAGTTACCAATACTCCCCAGCAGGAACGTATGGTACAATGGGCGCCTGATGGCCGCAGCCTGATTTATGCTACCGAAAGAGGCAACAGCTGGGATATCTACAAATCCTCTATCGTAAGAAAAGAAGAACCCTATTTCTATGCTTCCACCATTTTAAAAGAAGAGTCTGTCATTGCATCGGAGAAAGAGGAGTTCCAACCCAAATATTCCCCTGATGGAAAAAAGATTGGTTATATAGAAGAACGAAATATTTTAAAAGTGTATG
Organism: Chitinophagaceae bacterium; assembly: GCA_019455085.1. Classification (GTDB taxonomy): domain Bacteria; phylum Bacteroidota; class Bacteroidia; order Chitinophagales; family Chitinophagaceae; genus Ginsengibacter. The sequence continues at coordinate 1,498 of JACFNA010000241.1, read as the reverse complement.
ACGTGGATACAAAAAAGACGGTAACCATACTGCCCGAAGGCAATAATTATTCTTACGCTGACGGTGACTGGAGCTTTTCATGGAGCCCTGACAGCAAGTGGCTCATCTTTGATAACTCAGACGGATATGGCTTTACAAGCAATATCGCCATGAGAAAAGCGGACGGTTCCTCGCAAATATCTTTTCCCGTTAATAGCGGATTTGGTGAGGGTAATGGCAAGTGGGCATTAGACGGTAAAGCACTTCTGTGGCAAAGCAGCAAGCTGGGTAGAAAATCACTGGCTTTCCAGGGAAGTAGTGAAGATGATATTTATGCCGTATTCTTCGACAAAGAGGCATACGATCAGTTCAAATTAAGCAAGGAAGATTTCGCACTTCTACAAGAAAAAGAAAAGGCTAAGGACTCCGCGAAGTCTAAGGAAATAAAGCCCGGAGAAAAAAAGGTTGCTGAAGATTCCGTAAAAGAACTAAAACTCGATTTGACTGATTTAGAAAATCGCCAGGTACGGCTGACAATCAACAGCAGCACTATCAGCGATTATGCACTGGCAAAAGACAGTAATAAACTATACTACCTCGCGGCATTTGAAAAAGGATTTGATTTATGGGAAACGAACCCCAGAACACACAACACCAGAATACTTGCCAAGTTGGGAAGCACAGGCGGAAATCTGTCACTGAGCAAAGATGGCAGCACACTAATCCTTAGCTCAAACGGAGGATTAATTCAGGTGAATACCAAAAATGGGAAAGTAACCCCCGTGCCCATCAAGAGTAATATGCTATTGGACGAGGCTGCTGAGCGGGCTTATATTTTCGAGCATGCATGGCGGCAGGTAAAAAAGAAAATATACGATCCGAAACTTGGTGGTGCGAGTTGGGATGCATATAAGAATATTTACCAACGCTTCCTGCCGCATATCAATAACAACTACGACTTTCAGGTGTTGCTGAGCGAGTTTCTGGGTGAGTTGGACGTATCCCATTCAGGTGGAAGATACAGGCCCAATAATAAGGATGGCGATCAGACTGCCACATTGGGACTTTTATATGATGAAACGTATAAGGGTAAAGGTTTGAAGATTACAGAAGTGATTGCAGGTGGCCCTATTGACCTGGCTAAAAGCAAAGTAAAACCCGGAGACATTCTCGAGGCCATCGACGGGCAACCTATCACCGACGATACTGACTGGAATGCCTTACTCAACCATAAAGAAGGAAAGAACACCCTGCTGTCATTCTCAGGATCAGCAGGAAACTGGGAAGAAGTAATTCGCCCGGGATCTCCTGGTGCTGAAGTAACCCTGATGTACAATCGCTGGACAAAAATAATGGCAGATATGGTGGACAGATTAAGCGGAGGAAAAATCGGCTATGTGCATGTGAAGAGTATGAATGATGCCAGCTTCCGGGATACCTACGACAGGGTAATGGGAAAAGAAAGAGATAAGAAAGCGTTGATTGTGGACACTCGTTTCAACGGCGGCGGATGGCTGCA
>JACFNA010000240.1 GCA_019455085.1 Chitinophagaceae bacterium | reverse complement strand
ATAAGAGAAAGTTGTAAGATAGTGAATGATGCGATTGCAGAAGCTGCAAAGATGCTTAAGCCGGGGATTACCACTATGCAACTCGACAGGAGGATTGAAGAGTATATTAAGGATTGTGGCGCACTGCCTTCATTCAAAGGTTATAGCGGATACCCCTATGCCAGTTGCATCTCAGTGAATGATGCAGTTGTACACGGGTTTCCCAATGAGGAGGTTTTAAAAGAAGGAGATGTGGTTTCGGTGGATGTAGGGGCATTCAAGAACAATTTTCATGGAGATAGTGCCTATACTTTTATACTGGGCAGTACCGCAGACGAAAAGGTGGCCAGGCTTGTCAGGACTACTAAAGAGTCACTGTATTTAGGGATTGAAAAAGCGGTAGCTGGTAACAGAATTGGAGATATTTCACATGCGATACAACAGCATACAGAGAGGCTGTTTGGCTATGGGGTAGTTCGTGAACTGGTAGGGCATGGGCTTGGGAATGATCTTCACGAAGACCCTCAGGTACCTAATTATGGGAAGAGGGGGAGTGGTACTATTTTAAAAGAGGGCCTTGTAATTGCCATTGAGCCAATGATAAATCTGGGGCGAAAAGATGTGACCACCGCCTCTGATGGGTGGACAATCCTTACAAGAGATGGGAAGCCTTCTGCCCATTTTGAACATACCGTTTTTGTACAGAGAGATAAAGCAGATATTTTGTCTTCTTTTGACACGATTGAAAAGGCTGAAAAAGAAAATTCTTCTCTTTTCTCGGCTTACATGTAACTTATTGATTATGAAAGCCTCTCTTTTCCCGGGTTTCTATATGCCGGATCCAACCCACATCTGGTAGCTATTTCTATGTAAAATTTTTGTTTAAAGTGCTATACTATTAAGGAAAGGCCTATCTTTATTTTTTATTAATGGGTTTAGTCGGTCTTCTATTGTCTGATGGATACTTTACCAATAGGTTACTTCAGTTCATTGTTGCTTCTAATTTCATTAATTCAGTATTTTTTTATTTAAAAGTAATTTTTTGCAATGAACATTTATGTTGGTAATCTGAGTTGGTCAATGACCGATCAGGATCTCAGTGACTTATTCACCCAGTTTGGTGAGGTATCAAGTGCTAAAATTCTTCGTGAGAAGAATACAGGCAGAAGCAAAGGTTTTGGCTTTGTGGAAATGGCTGATGAAGAGGCTGCACGAAATGCAATCTCTACACTTCATGAAACTGAAGTTCAGGGAAGAAAGATCGTGGTTAACGAAAGTCAGCCTCGCCCTGAAGGAAGCGGCGGATTTAAGAAGTCTTATGGCGGCGGCGGTCGTAGCGGTGGCTATGGCGGTGGCCGTAGCGGTGGTGGTTACAAGAAGCCCGGAGGTTATGGCGGTGGCTATAACAGAGACTAGTCAGTAATTCACTTCGATAAAATCATTAAGTGTCTTGCAGAGACCCGGATATGGGGAACTGTAAGACACTTTTTTATGCAGGTATCTGACTGCAGAATGATCTGATCAGCGGTTAACAAATCTAAATCGTATGATTATTCGTAACCTGAGAGATGATACTTTGTGTTGAAAGTGTTTATTCCCATTGTTTGTCGGCAGCTTCTTTTTCCTTTGCTACTCTCTTGCTTAAAATGATGCTGATCTCATAAAGAAGGATAAGAGGGGTGGCCACAATAGCCTGGCTTGTCCAGTCTGGCGAAGGTGTGATGATGGCGGCAAGAACGAGGATTCCGACGTAGGCGTATTTTCTATAGTTTTTCAGGAAGGCAGGAGTGACGATACCAATTTTACTTAGCACATATACTATGATAGGCATTTCAAATGCAAGTCCACATCCTAGAGTAAGGGAGGTAAGCGTATCTATGTAATCTCCCAGTTTGGGCCGATAGTCGTAAACGCCGAGGGTACCCAACTGAAAATTGGCAAGAAAGTTAAAAGTGAATGGAGCTAATAAAAAATAGCCAAAAGCTGCTCCGAGGAAAAAACAAAGTGACACCCACCAGATGCTTCCCTTCACATATTTTGTTTCTTTCTGAGTGAGAGCCGGCTTAATAAATCTCCATATCTCCCAGAGCAGGTAAGGAAATGCAAGAATGATGGCTCCCATAAATGAGATGCTAATGGCTGACATAAAGGGGCCGCTCACGGTATCGCCAAGCAGATGAATCTCAATTGGAGGCATGCACAGCGCATCTCCGATATGCAGGAAATGGCTAAGGTTGCATAGCATCTTATAAGAGTAAAAGTCCTTATTGGCCGGGGCAAAAATAATATTGTCAAATACCCAGTCCACATTGATAAACACCACAATTGCGATGATGACAAGCACAATTGCTGAACGCACCAGATGCCAGCGCAGTTCCTCGAGGTGCTCAATAAATGTCATCTCGGCACCATCAGCCTTTCCGCCACGAATTTTTTGAAAAAAAGACTTGCGCTCGTCTGCTTTATTTGACAAGGGTTAATTTGATTATTTTGTGCAAATATAATTTAAGTAGTAGGGAATCTAAGTTTTACCTGTTAATTAAATATTCGGAAAACAATTACTAAGATGGAAGCACGCCCGAAGGTAAAGATCAGTTGGAATGGTACAGACAGGTTTTTGGAGGTTTCCGGCTGGCTATTGTTATTATTTTGGTGGGTTCTCATTATAATAACCTTCAATAGGCTTCCCGAAACAATTCCTTCGCATTTTGACTTATCAGGTATGCCGGATGATTATAGCTCTAAGTGGACTATTTTTCTGTTGCCGACGCTTGCGTCCTTTATTTATATTGGACTTACGATTCTTAACCGTTTCCCGCACAAGTTCAATTATATTTCCGCAATCACCACGGCAAATGCAAAGCGGCAATACACATTTGCTACCAGAATGATTCGATTCCTGAAATGGGGTATTGTACTGTTGTTCGGCTTCATCTCATATCAAACTGTGCAGATCGCTTTGGGGAAAGAAACCGGGATCGGAGGATGGATTGTGCCTTTTCTCATTGCAGGTTCCTTGATTTTTATGGTGGTCACCGTGTTTCACTCAGTAAGGAAGGTGCCGTCAGACAATTGAGTTGTGGCTGAGGAATGACATGCTGCCACCGGGTATTATGTGTAGAAAGCCTTTTCTTACTGGTAGGATATGGACTGGATACCCTCTTTTACTTTTATCTCATCTGCCAGGTGCAGAAGTTTTTCTCCCTTACCCATGATATTAATTTCGAGAAGATAGTCGTGGTCGGGTGTGGTGTCTGAAATTCTGTTGATTTTCATTTCAATCACCTCTATTCCGGCTGCATTCATAGTGTCCTCCAGATTTCTTAGAGAGAATTTAGTAGGAATCATTCTGATGGTAAGGGAATGCCTTTGAATTTCCGAGCTCTTAAAGAGTTTTCGCTCCAGTGGTTTCATCAGTGCAAGAATGATCAAAATCAGAATAGTTGCGGCTGTGCCTGCAAAGTACATCCCGCCTCCGATTGCAAGCCCTACACCTGCTACGGCCCAGAGGGCGGCTGCCGTAGTAAGGCCGCGAAGCACTTCCTTCCTCCAGAAAAAGATAGTACCCGCACCCAGAAACCCGATGCCACTTACAACCTGTGCAGCGACCCTTGACGGATCGAGGACGACATCTTTATATTTCAAGACTTCTGCAAATCCGTAAGCAGAAACCATCATAATCAGTGCAGAACCTACACATACAAGCATGTGGGTTCTTAGTCCGGCTACCCAGTTGAGCCGCTCTCTTTCCAGGCCTACAGCGCTTCCCATGAGTGCTGCCAGAAGCAGCCTGAGTATGATTTCCTGAAATGATAATGCCATGATTTATTGATTTAGGAGCAGTGGCCAACAACTTTAGTTCAACGCCTTGATGAACTCATCTTTTCTTCTTCTCGACACATCAAGCGTATCTCCATTTGAAAGGACCACCTGGCCTCCGTCCCCCTTTATATATTTCTTTAAGTGATTCAGATTTATCAAATAGGAGTGATGCACTCTGAAAAAGCTATATGGTGTAAGTAATTCATCAAACTCCTTTAATAGCCTTGTTACAGTCCAGATCGATTC
>JACFNA010000239.1:1017-4063 GCA_019455085.1 Chitinophagaceae bacterium | reverse complement strand
TGAAAATAAATATTTTTATTTGAAAAGGTTTTTTTATTTTCTTATTTTTCTAGCCACAAACAATTCCAAACTAAAATTGAGGTAATGAAAATTGTAAACATCCGAGTACTTCGCGGGCCAAATTATTGGAGTATCCGACGCCCAAAACTGATACAGATGACCCTCGATCTCGAAGAATTAGAGGAGAGGCCTACCAACATGATTGATGGTTTCCGCCAAAAGCTTGAAGCACTGCTTCCGGGACTTTATGAGCATCGATGCAGTGAGGGTGTACCTGGTGGATTTTTTAGGAGGGTGGACGAGGGCACCTGGATGGGCCACGTAATCGAACATGTCGCTTTGGAATTGCAAACGCTTGCCGGAATGGATATGGGCTTTGGGCGCACACGCGGTACAGGAAAGAAGGGAGAATACTTCGTCATATTCGATTATATGGAAGAAGACGTGGGAGTGTACGCTGCAAAATCAGCAGTACGCCTTGTAGAACATATTATCAATGAAACCCCTTATGATCTTGAAAAAGAAATTCAGGAGATGAGGGAAATAAGAGAAGACACCAGGCTGGGACCGTCGACCGGTTCTATTGTAGAAGAAGCGCAGAAAAGAGGCATCCCTTACATCAGGCTTAATAAACACAGTCTGGTACAGCTGGGGCATGGTGTACTACAAAAAAGAATTCGTGCCACCATTGCGGGCACTACTTCATCAATCGCGGTGGATATTGCAGGAGATAAGGACGAGACCAAGAACCTGCTTTCTGCTGCCGAAATACCCGTCCCCAAAGGCATCCTTCTTCGCAGAGGCGACTCAATAGAAGAGGGGATATCAAGGGTAGGATTTCCCATGGTAATCAAACCACTTGACGGAAACCATGGAAAAGGGGCCACCACCAACATCACTACAAGGGAACAGGCCGAACGGGCACTGGAAGCCGCCCGCAATTATAGCCGCACCGTAATCTGTGAAAAGTTCATCACAGGGTTCGATTTCAGAGTGCTGGTTATAAACTTCAAATTTGTCTGCGCCGCATTACGTACACCCGCATCCGTTACAGGAGATGGCACACATACCATTCAACAACTGATCGATGACACAAATAAGGATCCGCGCAGAGGATACGGACACGAGAAGGTGCTCACACGTATCGAGGTGGACAACTTCACAATGAAATCGCTGGCAGACCAGGAACTATCACTCGAAGATGTACCCGAAAAAGGCAGGCTGGTATTATTAAAGCCTACAGCCAACCTGAGCACAGGGGGCACCTCTGAAGATGTTACCGATATGGTGCACCCTTCTAATATTTTTCTTGCCGAACGAATAGCAAAAATCATAGGGTTGGATATTTGCGGTATCGATATCATGGCCAAAGATCTGAAAACCCCATTGCGCGAAAGTGGTGGTGCGGTTCTCGAAGTAAATGCCGCACCCGGTTTCAGGATGCACCTTGAGCCCGCAATAGGGATTCCAAGAAACGTGGCAGAACCTGTAGTCGATATGTTATTTCCATCCGGGCACGGTCGTTTGCCCATAATAGCTATTACAGGTACCAATGGTAAGACCACAACCAGCCGCCTCACTTCGCATCTTGTAGGAGCCGGAGGTTATAAAGTAGGCTTCACCACATCAGACGGCGTGTATATCCAAAATCAAATGATGATGGCAGGTGACTGCACAGGGCCAAAGAGCGCGGAGTTTGTGTTGAGAGATCCTACGGTCGACTTTGCAGTACTGGAATGCGCACGCGGTGGAATCCTGCGAAACGGGCTTGCATTCCAGGTGTGCGACATTGCAATTGTTACCAATATCAGCGCAGACCATATAGGGCTGGGAGGTATAGACACACTGGAACAAATGGCCAAAGTAAAAAGTGTGGTGCCCGAAACAGTCACCAGAAATGGTTATGCAATCCTCAATGCAGAAGACGATCTCGTATATGCAATGAAGGGAGACCTCCAATGCAACATTGCCCTTTTCAGCATGGATGAAAATAATGAGCGGATAAAAAGGCATTGCCGGAATGGAGGATTCGCGGCAGTATTTGAAAACGGCTATGTGACCATTATGAAAGGTACCTGGAAGATCAGGGTAGAGCGGGTATTAGATATACCAATTACTTTCGGAGGTAAGGCAGTTCATAATATTATGAATACATTGCCCTCCGTGCTGGCAGCTTATCTGGCAAAGATCGATCTCGAGACTATAAAGCAGGCATTGAAGACTTTCATCCCTTCGCCGGTGCAAACACCTGGCAGGCTGAACATTTTTGACTTTAAGAACTTTAAATTCCTTGTGGACTTTGCACATAATCCGGCAGGACTTTCGCTCCTTTGCGATTTTGTAAACAAACTGGAAAGCACCCGCAGAGTGGGCATCATCAGTGGCACAGGCGATCGGCGTGATGATGATATTCGGGAGATAGGGAGAATCAGTGCCAGAAACTTTGATGAAATCATCATCCGACAGGACAAAAACCTGCGTGGACGCACAGCCGAAGAAATTGTAGCGCTCCTGATAGAAGGAATCGACGAAGCTAAGACCACAGATATACCTGTCACAGTGATACAGAAAGAAAAGGAAGCCATCATCCACGCATACAATAACGCAACCCCCGGCTCCATAGTCACCATTATGTGCGATGTGGTGCCCGATGCACTGGATTTCATTAAGGGCCTGAAGGAAAAAGAGGATCATGGAGAAACGATAGGGTAAGTGAAAGAGTGCCGTATGTAAGCAAATCTGTTTAAACGGACACTACTCAGGCAACGCTATACCTTACTTCTGTACTTTAGTGTCAGGGGGTAATACTATCTACTTCAGCTAGTATTAAAATTTATTATTGTCCGGTTAAATTATTTAAAATGTGGCTAAAGCCCTTGTTGAGTAAGACTTTCATAGCCTTACCCTAAAGGGTAGGGTAATAAATACAAAACCTAAGCCCAGTGGGCTTTAACCCAACCTAATCGGACAATAGTGATTAAAATTGTTGGCCTCTAAATGAAATACCCCCTTTGCATGGGGCGAAATCTCTGTCCCTCAACAGAAC
>JACFNA010000239.1:0-1007 GCA_019455085.1 Chitinophagaceae bacterium | reverse complement strand
TTGACAACACAATGTTCCAGGCAATAAGAAAGAATTTTCACAATGCCTATACCTGCTTATTCAGTATAAAAAATGATTCTCCTGCACACCATGTATAGCCTACCAGAAAACTGTATATAATGCAGCGAGGATACCACAAATGATTATAGAACCCACCACAAACCCCTGGTTAACCCTAAACATTGATTTATCAACCTCAATAACATGGGTATCATGCTCGTCCTTAGGCTTAAGAAGGCTCATCACAACCATTATGGCCACTACCACAAAAAATGTGATTGTCATTCTGTCCAAAAAAGGATAGTCAGGGAACATTCCATTTGTCCATACAGGAAGGAATTTTAGTGCCGTAGAAACAGGAATAGTCAACAGGGCTCCAGCCATTGCAGCCTGTGCTGTCGCTTTCTTCCAAAAGAACCCCAGCAGGAAAATGGCCAGCACACCGGGCGATACAAATCCTACATACTCCTGAATAAACTGATATGCCTGATCCAGCGACTCTAATGCGGGCGTGATGAAAGCCGCAATCACCATTGCTACAATAACAGCTACACGACCCACACGAACTAGTTTCTTCTCTGAAGCTTTCTTATCAAAATACTTATGATAAATATCCAGCGAGAATATCGTCGAAATACTGTTTGCCTTTCCCGCTAATGATGCCACTACTGCAGCGGTTAATGCCGCAAAAGCTACCCCCTTTAATCCTGCAGGCAAAAGATTCATCAGGGTCGGGTATGCATGGTCAGGCTTTACCGTACCCATCGCATCAACCATTTCCGCATGGAATAATCCTTTATTATACAAAACATACATGGTAATTCCGGGAAGTACTGCTATCACCGGTACTAATAGTTTCAAAAAGGCAGCAAAAAGAATACCCTTCCTCGCAGTCTTAAGATCTGCTCCCAGCGCTCTCTGGACGATATACTGGTTGCACCCCCAATATGCAAGGTTATTTACCAACATCCCCCCTATCAGCACCGAAATGCCGGGCAACTCCTTAT
>JACFNA010000238.1:306-4122 GCA_019455085.1 Chitinophagaceae bacterium | reverse complement strand
TTCATTAGCCAGCATTTGGAGAAATGTAGCATAATCTTTCGCTGTGGAAACCAGTCCTGCCCCTCCGGAATAATAGCTTCCTTTGACAAGAGGGTAGATAGAATTTGCGCCTGATGAGTCGGTGGAAAAGTATTCGATCTTGCGGCCATCCTTCTCCCATTTATAAGGTTTGGCCAGTCTGGACTGTTTTGATTCGGGGATGTAGAAGTAGGTATCATTCATTCCGAGTGGCCTGAATATCCTTTGTTCCATAAAGTCTTTCAGTGACATGCCTGATACTTTTTCGACCAGATAACCGAGCAGGTCAATTGAAAGGCCATATCGGTATTGGCTTCCCGGCTGAAACAGGAGCGGTGCTTTTGCCAGTCTCTGCATACCTTCTGCCAGCGTAATGTGCCGTGGCTCAAAGCCTACAGGTACGCCATACTTAGCATAGATTGCTTTCGCTTCGGGCGAACCGATGATGGCATAATCAATTCCGGAAGTATGTGTCATCAGATTCTTAATTGTAATTTCTTTTTCTGCAGGGACTGTAGTGAAAGTGGTGTCTTCAGGGTTAAACTTATCCAGCACCCGCATATCTTTAAATTCGGGGATGTATTTTGAAACAGGATCGTCCAGCAGGAATTTACCCTCTTCAAAAAGTATCATGGCGGCTACACCGGTGACAGCTTTAGTTTGTGAAGCAATCCGAAATAAATCGTCGCGTTTCATCGCTTTGCTGGCTTTTATATCATTATACCCTGCTGCTTTGTAATAGATAATTTTTCCATGACGGGCTACGATGGCTACCACACCTGCTACTTTGTGATCGTTATCTGTATAGCTATGTATCATGGAATCTATTCTCTTTAATCGATCAGGTGAGAATCCCTCGCTGATTGGGCTGCCTTCGATTAGTTGTTGCCCGTAAGAATTCGAAAAGGTGACAAACAGGAGACTGAGAAAAAGGAAAACATACTTTATTCCGTATGGGTTTCCACTCTTGAAAATTTTAATGTACATGGTCTGATATATATTTTGTTGCCTGAGCTAAGTTGAGAAAATATAAGAGAGATTGAGAAATTATTTTGAGGATATCAGGTTGATGTTGGGAACGAATCCTTCCTGCACCTGAATAATAGTCTTCACAACAAAATGAATTTGAATTTACCATCTGCGAACTATTTCAGGAAGATTTTGCCTGATGGGGAGCATGAAAAAGCCCACAGAAAGTGGGCCGGTATAAAATCAGATCATTGTTTTCTTAAAGTTTTGCTTCAATCTCACTGTCCGATACTTCTGCATTGAGAGCTTCTACCTGCTGAATTACTTTTTCACTAAATGCTTCAAAAGCGGCCTTTGTAATGGGGTCGTCGCCCATCATAGCAGGAACGCCAATATCGCCACCTTCACGTATAGATTTCACCAGAGGAATTTCTCCAAGGAAGGGGAGGCCGAATTCGTCTGCCAGTTTCTTACCACCACCTTGTCCAAAGATGTAATACTTATTTTCAGGAAGTTCGGCTGGTGTGAAGTAGCTCATATTTTCCACGATTCCCAGCACCGGCGCTTTGAGCCCCGGTTGGTTAAACATGGTAACTCCTTTTCGCGCATCAGCTACAGCCACTGTCTGTGGAGTTGTTACAATCACCACACCGGTTACGGGTACTGACTGTGCAATTGTAAGGTGAATATCTCCTGTGCCGGGTGGCATATCTATGATGAGATAATCCAGGTCGCCCCAATCCACATCTCTGGTGAACTGACGAATCGCGCTGCTCACCATGGGGCCCCGCCATACTACAGCCTGTTCTTCATCTACCAGAAGTCCAATACTCATCATGGCAATACCATACCGCATGATAGGGACAATCTTGGCCTTCCCATCCACATCGCGCATGTGTGGCCGCTCTGTCCTTACACCCATCATTATATGCCCGCTTGGACCATAGATATCTGCATCCATCAGGCCAACTTTCACATTGCCCTTTGCGGCGATAGCCAATGCAAGGTTTGTAGCTACAGTACTCTTTCCTACACCTCCTTTACCGCTAAATACGGGAATTACATTTTTAACTCCTTCCAGCGCTCCTTTCTTTTCAAAGAGGCGCGGATCGTTTCTCTTGCCACCGGATTTTACATTGAAACTCACCAATACTTTGGCCATTGGATAGGTTTCGTGAATAGCCCCAAGGCAGTCTTTTCTGAGTTTCTCTTTTTTATCTATGGAGATATTCGGCGAATCCAGGACAACAGTAAAATAGACCCTGTCTTCCACAATCTTGATATTGCGAATCATCTCCAGAGATACTACGTCTTTATCACTGTCAATACCCTTTACTTTGGAGAGTGCCTCATAAATACCGGATTCTTTCATTTCAATGTTTTAGGTTAAAGCTTAATTTCCGCGCAAATTTACGACCCTGCGGTCTTATAATTATTACACAATAAGGAAAATGTCAGAAGTCGTACATGAATGCCACGATTTCAATCACCACGAGAGTTACTTATGTGTTTAAGTCTTTATTCTTCAATCCTCCGGATGCCGAGTGGGTTTGCGTCTTTGAGTTCGTCAGGCAACAGATGCTCCGGCCAGTTTTGAAAGGCTATCGGCCTTACAAACCGTAGAATAGCATCTGCCCCTACTGATGTAAACCGGCTATCCGTGGTTGCGGGGTAGGGCCCTCCGTGGTGCATAGCGCGGCAAACGGTAACACCTGTCGGGACACCGTTAAGAATAAGTCTGCCGCAAAAGCCTGCTGCCATTTCTACCACTTCGCTAAACTCCAGCAAATCCTTTTCTGTCCCCATGATGGTAGAGGTGAGCTGGCCTTCCATATTGCCTGCGGCCTGTGCCATTTCTACCTTGTCTTTGCATTCAATCACCAGACTGAAGGGGCCAAATACTTCCTGCCTGAGCAATGGATTATTTATAAATGCTTCGCCTGAGACGGTGGCGACCAAAGGCACACCTTCTTCAATATGCGATGCTACATCAGAATTCGCAAGTACGTGTACGCCTTGCTGTTGTAATGCCGTTGCCTTGTGAGTATCATAAGCTTTTGCGATACCTGCATGGAGCATTTTCTGTGGTGCAGTCTTTTTGATTTCTTCTTTCAGGATTTCTTTGAATTCGTTGAGTCCTGCTCCCGCAATTCCCAGGATTAATCCTGGATTTGTGCAAAACTGTCCCACGCCCTGAGTGATGGACTGGGCATATTGTCTGGCGATAGATGTTGATTCTTCCTGCAATTTTTCAGGGAGGAGAAATACGGGATTTGTACTTCCCATTTCTGAAAACACGGGAATGGGTTCTTTCCTTTGTTGCCCCCAGTCGAAGAGTTGTTTGCCTCCCGCAAGAGAGCCGGTAAAGGCAACTGCTTTCACTCCGGGATGCATCACTAGCTGTCTGCCAACTTCGAAACTAATACCATGTAAATGTTGAAAAACGTGTTCGGGCATTCCCTCTTCATGCACGGCTTCCATGATAAGGTCTGCTACCATCTGGGATGTCCTGGCATGCGCCGGATGGCCTTTTACGATGACAGGGCATCCTGCAGCTAATGCGGTGGCTGTATCGCCTCCTGCAGTACTGTAGGCAAAAGGAAAGTTGCTGGAACCAAAGACTACAACCGGCCCCAGGGGTACCTTGGTCTTCCGGATGTCGGGTGCTCCGGTGGTGTGGTTTGCTCTGTGGATTCGCACTTCCAGCCAATCGCCCTGTGCACAGGCATCTGCGTATTGTCTGAGTTGTAATATTGTACGGGCTCTTTCTCCTGTAAGCCTTGCTTCGGGAAGATTGGTTTCTTCCATCGCGCAGTGTATGATGTCGCT
>JACFNA010000238.1:0-296 GCA_019455085.1 Chitinophagaceae bacterium | reverse complement strand
TTTTCCAGTTTGGCGGCGATTGCATACATCAGTCTCTTACGGTCTTTTAGGGATAGCCTTCTGTATTCCCTGAATGATTTATCAGACAATCTTACGGCCTGATCTATTTCTTCAGGGGTAGCATCTTTAAACATAGGTTAATTCATTTATTGAGCAGTATCGGCTACTAATGACTCAGGAATACCCGGTCGGCTGGCTACTGCATCCTTGATTATTTTTAATACTCTTTCTCTTTCCTCACCTGTAAGCGGGAGCCGTGGTTCCCTTACGTGTTCGGTACCAAGCCCTACAACAGA
>JACFNA010000237.1 GCA_019455085.1 Chitinophagaceae bacterium | reverse complement strand
CAGCTTTCACCTGAATGGGCACACCATCATCCGGATGGAAGGAGACAAGGAATCAAACCTGCACAATACCGACTTCTACGATGCAGTATATCGGGGGAAAATACAGGTTTGGGCAAGAAGAAAAGTAACCACCAATTATGGCAACAGCGAAAGCAGGGTTGTGTATGCTATAAGGCCTCAGCACAAATTTTACATAAAAAAAGAAAACCTCTTTTATCAGGTAACAAACAGAAGAGAAGTGCTCAATGTCTTTTCAAGCAAACAGTCAGAGATTAATAAAGCTGTCAATTCTGAAAATCTGAACTGGAGAAGAGACTTTGAGGAATGCCTTACTCTTGCAGCGGCTGTATATGATAAAACTAACTGAACGCTATGAAAAAATTTCTTTTACTGCCTATTATAGCCTTGCTGATATCGCTCAGTGCACAGTCGCAACAGGAAGAACAGATTACTGTAAGATTTGACCAAAGCACTATCGACGAAGTTGTCAGGCAGATAGAATCACAAACTAATTATCATTTCTTCTATGACAGTAAACAATTTGACAGTGCAAAATTTACTTTGCAGGCTTCAAGAGTTTATCTCTCATCACTCCTGAACCGATTATTTGCCGGCACTGATTATAAATTTTCTTTAGGTGCCGAACAACAGGTTTTTCTTACCCGTGGCAATGCACTCTCCCTACAGTTGTCTGATGGATTTCTTAAAGGAAATACTTCGGGCAATCTGACAGAAATAATATCAAAACCAGCAGAGCAGGGCGCTGATGAAAAGGTAACAAATGCCCCTGTCTCCAATATCGAAAATAAACTTATTGAAATCGGCCACCCTGGTGGTGGATTGACGGGTAACAGGGTGAACATCTCCGGCTATGTAAAAAACGAGGAAAATGGCGAAGAGTTGTCAGGAGTTTCAATTTATGTGGACAATACTAAAACCCGCATTCTTACCGATCAATTTGGATACTATTCACTTCTTCTTCCTCCCGGCAGGCATACGCTCAATTTTTCATACATCGGAATGTTTGATACAAGACGACAGGTTGAACTCCTTTCAGATGGCAAACTGGATGTGGAAATGAAATTTAAAATTATCCAATTGAAAGAGGTAGTGATAGAACCTGAGAAGGAACGCAATGTGCGGAGTACTACAATGGGATTGGAAAGGCTAAGCATCAGCGCCATCAAACAAATTCCTGCGTTGATGGGCGAGGTAGATGTATTAAGGGCTGTCCTCAGCCTGCCCGGGGTTAAGTCGGTTGGTGAAGCCAGTACAGGGATGAATGTGCGGGGAGGAGCCACAGATCAAAACCTGATTCTGTTTAATGATGCGAATATTTACAATCCAAGTCATCTGTTTGGTTTCTTCTCTGCTATAGATCCGGATGTTATCAAGAATGTAAGTTTATACAAAAGCAGTATTCCGGCACAGTACGGCGGAAGAATTTCCAGTGTACTTGATATTACTTCACTCGATGGTAATACCAGGAAGCTTACCGGCTCCCTGGGCATCGGATTACTCACCGGCAAAATGTCGCTCAATGGCCCTATTTATAAAGACAAAACGACTTTCTCGCTCGGGCTGCGTTCCACTTATTCCGACTGGCTGTTCAGCCTGCTTCCCAAGGAATATCAATCGAGCAGTGCCTCATTCTATGATGGCACCTTTCATATAAGCCATAAGGCCAATTCAAAAAACCAGTGGTATGTTAACGGATACCTGAGCAACGATAAACTGGCACTGGATGCATATAATCAAAACCGGTATAGGAATTACAACGGCAATATCAAATGGAAACATAATTTCAATTCAAGGTTTTATATGGTGGCCCTGGCCGGACTGGACCACTACGACTATATCAATAAAGACAGCACCATTCCATCACAGGCTTTTTCAATTGACTACCGGATTGATCAGTATAAAACAAAATTTGATTTCAGTTACTTCCTCTCCAATAGCCATGCCTTCTCTTTCGGATTGAGCAGCCAACTCTACAAAATCAGCCCGGGAAGAGCAGTCCCATGGGACCATTCATTATATCTTGCTGACTCGCTTCAGCCGGAGCAGGGCCTTGAAAGTGCAATTTATTTTTCAGATAATATCACTGTAAATGAAAGACTATCGGTAGAGGCAGGTGTAAGGTTGAATATTTTTAATTATCTCGGCCCTCAGCACGTAAACGTATATGCTCAAGGTTTACCTGTAATAATGGAGAATCTGGTTAAGACGGAAATATATGGAAAGGGCAGCTTCATAAAAACATATCTCAAGCCTGATATCAGGGCTTCCGTCAGATATATGCTGACTGAAAAGACTTCAATGAAGGCTTCAATTAATACCGTCAATCAGTTTATCCATCAAATCTCAAATACAGCCGCAGTTACTCCTACAGATATCTGGAAGCTATCAGATACCCATATCAAACCCCAGTCAGGCAGGCAGGTATCGCTCGGCTTCTACAGAAACTTTAAGAACAATACTATTGAAACTTCACTGGAAGCGTATTACAAATGGATTGATAACTATCTGGACTACAAGAGTGGTGCACAATTGCTGATGAACCACCATCTGGAAACAGATGTATTCAAAACAATAAGCAGAGCCTACGGTGTAGAATTCCTGATAAAAAAACCTACAGGGAAACTGAACGGATGGCTCAGTTACAACTTCTCCCGTGCATTACTCAAACAAAACGACCCACTTGCAGGAGAACTGATTAACGGAGGCGAGTATTACCCTGCTAACTTTGATCAGCCACACAACATCTCATTCACCGGCAATTATAAAATTTCTCACAGATTCAGCCTTTCATTAAATACTACATATAGCACCGGAAGACCCATTACATTGCCCATTGGAGTATTTGATTATGAAGGGGCACCGAGAGTAATGTATTCAGACCGGAATGCATACAGAATACCAGATTACTTCAGAACCGACTTCTCGATGAACATAGAGGGTAACCATAAACTCAAACAGAAGACACACAATTTCTGGACGATTGGCATATATAATCTGACCGGAAGAAAAAATCCTTACTCTATTTACTTTGTCACTGAGGGAGCCCGCATTCAGGGATACCGGTTATCAGTATTTGGCACAATGATCCCTTTCCTCACTTTCAATATTCGTTTCTGATATGAGAACAATAAGATATCTTTTATACTGTATTATGCTGGTTCTTACCTGGGCATCATGTAAGGATCCATACAACCCGATATTGAATCCTGAAAACAAAGATGTGCTTGTGGTTGAAGGATACATCGACGGGGCAGACCAAACCGAAATCAACCTCAGTAAAGTAAGGATTGCCTCACAACTTGATACGGCAAGGCCCGAACCGGTGAACAACGCAACCGTAATCGTAGAAGACGACAATGGAGGAAACTACCCACTTACGGGTGTTGGAAATGGCAAATATACAGGCAACTACTCCTACGATCCCGCCTTAAAGTTTCGTGTAAGGATAAGAGTCATATCACCTCAGAGTAATAAAGAATACCTATCGGATTTTGTGACCTATAAAATAGCTCCTGAAATCGACAGTATATCCTACAGGGTAACCGGTGAGGGTGCACAGATATTTGTCAATACCCATGACCCGGATAACAAAACCACATTCTATCACTGGAAATGGAATGACACATGGGAGTTTCACTCCACCTTTGCTTCTGAATACCGTTACGATTTTGATCTTGCCAAAGTGGTAGAACGAACAGATGATATCTACACCTGCTGGCGCTCCGACTTCTCAAAAGAAATACTTATCAGTTCCACAGGAAAATTATCCAAAGATGAAATCCGGGAATTTAAGATTAACAGTATTCCACATGGAGACTTCAGGCTGAGTGTGCTTTACAGCATTCAGGTGCAGCAGTATGCGATGGACACTGCAGGATTCAACTTTCTCGCAGCACTCAAAAAAAATACAGAGAATATGGGATCGCTTTTTGATCCTCAGCCAAGTAATATCAGAGGTAATATCCACGACGTGTATGATCCTGATGCTTTGGTCGTGGGCTACATAGGCGCCGGAGCTTCTTATAAAACCCGGAAGTTTATTAAAATTCCCTGGGATTACAGACAGGAATGTCCCATGCCCTATGTGGTGCCCAACAAGAAAGACAGTATTGCATA
>JACFNA010000236.1 GCA_019455085.1 Chitinophagaceae bacterium | reverse complement strand
GGAGCAAATGGTTATCTGCTCAAAAGCACAGACCCCTCTGAGATAGTACAGGCTTTTGCAGATGTAATGGAGAATGGCTTTTACCTGAACAACTTTGTCAACAGAGTGCTCATTAAGAAGAACTACGCGAAACAAAAATTCAGCCCAAACCTGAATTCTGAACTCACTATCACTGACAAGGAAAAGGAAGTACTTTCGTTAGTGTGTATGGAATTTACCGCACAGGAAATTGCGCAGAGAATGAACATCAGCCCCCGAACCGTAGAAGCTATTAAAGACAGATTAATGGAACGCTTCGGTGTAAAGAACTCCGTAGGATTGGTTTTCTTTGCAATGAAAAATTCTCTTATAGATTAATCGGGCGCTGCGGGCCTGGGCCTTTTTAACAATACAGGGTTATCATCGTTTTTTTCAACCGGATCATCGGGTAACATAGGAGGCAAGAGGGCACCTGACTTTTCTGAGTATAAAGAATCCAGCATTTTACCCAATATTTCCGGGTGCTTTCTATACCATTCATAGCTCTTCTGGAATTGTGCTTCTGAAATATCATGCATCTTAAAAACCTCCCTCGACAACAATTTAGTTTCTGATGCAATTGTTTGTGAAGAGTCAACTCTAATCTTTTCCTGTGCCCATGCCTGTGCCTGAAACATATCCCACAGCACTTCCTTCATTTTGTCCTGAGCCAGCACATCTTTAGGTATCTCAGGCCCGCTACAGGCTGAAAAAAACAAAATCACGATGAAAATCAGGTAAGGCTGCTTCCTCATTTCAACTCATCTTTATACTTATTTGCAGAGGTCACATCCAGTTTCTGGAGTAATTCCAATGCCTGCGATTTTTCCTGTGGTGGTGCTTTGGAAAACACCTTGACTAATTCCTGCGCCTTACTCTGAAAAAAGAATGCCAGCACCATTGTATTGGGATTTTCTGTATTCAGTGTATTCAGTGTGTTTAGTGCTCCAATTATTTGTGTTCTGCCCGTATTCTCCTGGTCATACATCTGATCCATTCCTTTACGATAGTACTGATAAATAGCATCATGGAAAAGCGTATAACGACTATTAAGCAAATTTTCTACCAGCCAGTAACGATTACGGGTACCATCAAATGCCTTCCACCCTGAAATGCTTCTGCCTTCAGGAGCACTATTCACAATGTTTTGAGCCTTCATAAAGTATGGATTTCCACCCGAAGGAGAAAACGAATCATAATCCAAACCAAGGATAATATTTATCCAATAGGCAACCACAGCTGTCAGATTCGAAGCCAGCGGATCGTTTCCTGAAACTCTGGTTTCACTAAAATCCAGTTGCTGAAATTCCGCATACTTAAAGGCAACGTCATTATCCAGATAATTTACCATGGGCGACAGATAAGAGGAATTGAACACAGGCCGGGCTGATTGAATTGTCAGCGAAGCCTTATACACATCCGGCTCGCCACCTGATTCTACATTGAGCAAGAAACTACAATCAATTTTCTCATTAGTCTTGAAATTATCATTACTCCACTTTCTGGTATTGACAAAATCATTCAGTGAATTTTGTAGAGTCTGGAAGATTTTCTTATTCACATTACCTCCTACCCTGTTAGACATTACCGAAACTCTTGCCCTAAGTTCCTGTGCCTGTAATTGATAAATTGCAAAAAACGTAATTATAAAAAGTGCAATTCTTTTCATAGCCGGTCGGTTAAATAATTTAAAATCCCTATTGCTGTCATTTCTTTTGTTTGAAGAGGGAGTTCCTTCTCGGATCCGTCTCTACCAAAAATATAGACTTTATTAGT
The DNA here is from genome assembly GCA_019455085.1 of Chitinophagaceae bacterium. Lineage (GTDB taxonomy): Bacteria > Bacteroidota > Bacteroidia > Chitinophagales > Chitinophagaceae > Ginsengibacter. The sequence goes on along the minus strand of JACFNA010000236.1, from coordinate 2,379 downwards.
ATCCGTCTGAAATCCTGCTCCCTTTTCTCTTAAAGAATTGAGAATTATAAAATCAGCTTTCTTATCCCTGAGTTTAGCAAGAGCATACTCTTTTTCATCCTTTGTTTCCAATGCAAACCCCACCAATATCTGATTCTCTTTTTTTCTCTTACCCAATTCAGCCAGAATATCCCGGGTGGGCTTTAACTTGATTTCCCACTCAGTGTCTTTCTTCTTAATTTTTTCGGAGCTTACCACTTCCGGAGTATAATCAGCCACTGCAGCTGCCATAATAATATAGTCCATTGCTCCATATTTTTCCATTACTTCTGCATACATATCTGCAGCCGTTTGCACATTTATCACATGAGCCTCTGAAGGCACAATAATATTTGCAGGCCCCATAACCAAATGCACCTCGGCCCCCATCATTGAGGCCGCATTGGCCAGCGCCACCCCCATCTTTCCGGAGGAATGGTTACTGATATACCTAACCGGATCAATTGGCTCAATAGTCGGGCCGGCAGTAATAAGCACCTTCTTCCCTGAAAGCCGTTTACTTCTCTGAAAAAATCCTATGATTGCATCTACAATTTCTTCGGGTTCCTTCATTCTGCCGCTACCGGAAAGGCCGCTGGCCAATTCGCCTTCATTTACTCCAAGTATTGTCACCCGATCTCTTTTCAGCCTCTCCACATTTCGTTGAGTAGCCGGATGCAGCCACATATCCTCATCCATGGCAGGTGCAACCATTACCGGACAAGCTGATGACAGATATACCGCCGTCAGGAGGTTATCACACTGACCATTAGCAAGTTTTGAAATTGTATTGCAAGTTGCGGGAGCTATTATCATAAGATCAGCCCACCTTCCCAGCAACGCATGATTGACCCACCCCTCTTCATCATATAGCCGGCTGAGTACTTGTGTGCCCGCCAAAGTAGATAACGTGAGCGACGAAATAAATTGAGCAGCATCTTCGGTCATTATCACCTTAACTTCTGCTTCCTCCTTCCTTAACATCCTTACCAGGTAAGCAGCTTTATAGGCAGCTATACTTCCGGAAACCCCAAGAAGGATTCTATTACCTTTCAACATACTTCATTCACTTTTTGTTTCATAAAATTCGCTGCTCCACAAGGACTTCACATTATTAACGAGAAAAAATGGCTTTCATTTCAATAAGGGGGCGTTCAAATTACGTTGAATAAAAAATGGCGGTAATCCGCCATTAAAAATAATAAAGAATTTTAGAGTGTAAGTACGCAGCCATCCGGCTGAGGAAAACAATTAAGATTTCTCTTTTATTCAAATAAATCGTCTTCGTTTTTCCTGAAATACACTTTGTCATCCATGAATTCATGGGTTGCCAGAATCGCCGGATTAGGCATTCTTTCAAATGCCTTTGAGATTTCGATTTGCTCTTTATTCTCATGAATCTCTTCCAGACTGTCTGTATGGCTGGCGAACTCTTCCAATTTGGTGTGCAACTCCTCCTTGATCGAAATATTAATCTGGTTGGCTCTCTTAGCAATGATAGCAATCGACTCATACAGATTACCTGTCTTATTCTTGATATCAACCAGGTTCTTTGTCTCAATTACATTAGGAATATTAGCTGTTTGCTGACGCCTTAACTTGTTCATCTTTTAATTGTTTAATACTGTTTTCGCTTAACGTTTTAAATGATTCTGCTTCTTTTAATAATTTACTATCCGGATACCGGTCTGCAAAATCAAAATATTCAGAAACTACCTTCTGGTAGCGTTCCTCCTGTTTGGCAGGTACACTCATTTTTGCAAACTGGTAATATGACTTTACAGTCATTAACATATAATCCTCTCCTTTCTTACTGTCAGGGTAGTTAATGAGCAGGTTATTAAAATATATTCCGGCCGCCTGGTATTGCCTTAGGTTATAATACAGCTGGGCAGCCTTTAGCTGCTTTTCTTCCAGTTTGGCCCGACAAAGATTAATAACTTCCTGTGCATCGGCCAGGCGCGAAGAGTTGGGATAAGTCATCATAAAGGTCTGCATCATCCCGATGGCTTTCTGCGTGTTAGTCTGCTCAAGTTCTACCTTGGGCGACTGGCGATAAAAGCTATATGCCTGCATATAGGCTACTTCTTCCGCGCGTGGATTATTTGGGAAAACTCCCAAATACCCATTGAACAGATTCTCTGCATCTTCAAAGTCCTTCAGGTTGTAAGAGCAGTAAGCATATTTGTAATACAGATCTTCAAAATGATCTGACCCTTTCATTACAGGGAACAACTCCACAAACAACTGCTGGGCTTTATTATACTTACCCTGATTATAGTACTTATTTGCCATTTCCAGCTTGTACTCGTAATCAGTACTCTTCAATATCTTGTTATACTCCCCGCAGGAAGAAAACAA
>JACFNA010000235.1 GCA_019455085.1 Chitinophagaceae bacterium | reverse complement strand
GGAGGAGAGTGATGCTGCTGTACTTACCTATGGTGACACTAATAGTACATTGGCTGGTGCATTATCAGCACGAAGGGCTAAAATGCTATTACTGCATTTTGAATCAGGAGTACGCACAGGTGACTTTACTATGCCTGAAGAGATAAACAGGGTGTTGACGGATCGATTGTCTGATGTACATTATTGTTGTACCGGGGATAATCTTGATAACCTTAAGAAGGAAGGTTATGGTAGTGTCATTCCAGGCGAATTATTATGGACAGGTGACCTTATGCTGGATGCGTTCATTAAAATTGAAGCCGGCAGGAATCGTGCACCCGGTTCGGGAAGCTATATCGCAGCCACTATTCACCGGGCCGGCAATATCCTTAACAGAGAAAAGTTATCTGCTATTGTATCAGCGCTAAATACCCTGCACAGGAGTATGCAGGTAGTGATTCCATTACACCCTCATACAGGGAAGCGTTTGCGGGAATACGGAATTGAATTAAAGTGCGCTGTATTAGAGCCCCTGGGTTACCATGAGATGAAAAGGTTTTTGTGTGATGCTGAATATGTGGTTACTGATAGCGGGGGAGTGGCGCGTGAAGCCTATTTTGCCAGAAAGAGGTCGTTGGTGGTGATGGAGCATCCGTTCTGGCCGGAGATAATAAGCGCAAATGCGGCTATCAGTTGTAACCCTGAAACTGCGGAAATTCTTGCCGGTTTCGACCGGGTAAAACAACTACCTGAGATAACAGGCCATTCAATTTTTGGAGATGGAAAAGCAGCACAAAAAATTTCCGAACACCTGGTTAATTATCTCTCCTGATGAGCAGCCCTCGAAAAAGAATTATAGTCTCAGTGATATCTGACCTTGCCACAGATCAGAGAGTGATAAGAATTGCTGCCACTTTGCAGGAAATGGGATTTGAAGTGTTTGTAATAGCGAGGTCTTTCAAAACGAGTTTACCGCTGGAAAGCTATCCGTTCAAAGCCAGCCGGATTCGATGTTATTTTAGCAAAGGAACTTTGCAGTATGCGGAGTTTATGACCAAACTCTTTTTCAGGTTGTTATTTAAAAAGACAGACTACTTTCTTGCAAATGATTTGGATACGTTACTTCCTAATTTTTGGGTATCGAGACTAAGAGGAAAATACCTTTTTTATGATACACATGAATATTTTACCGGTGTGCCGGAACTGGCCTCCTCTCCAATGAAGAAAAAAGTCTGGAAAAAACTGGAAGATTATATTATGCCACGGCTTAAAACGATATATACAGTAAACGACTCAGTGAAACGTGAATATGAAAGTGAGTATAATGTACACCTTAGTGTAATAAGAAACCTGCCTGTTACAGTAAATGTAACTCCTGCTCCTGTGCCTGAACACTGGAGAGGTAAAATTATTTTATTGGCCCAGGGTGCCGGATTGAATGAAGGCCGGAGTTGTATCGAAATGATTGACGCCTTACCATTACTTGATGATAGATTTCATCTGGTATTTATCGGTGGGGGAAATGCGTGGGAGAAATTAAAAAAAAGGAGAAAGGAGATGCAACTGGAGCATAGGATTGATATGATGGAAAAGATGCTGCCATCAAAACTGAAATCGTTTACTCCGCTTGCCCATCTGGGTATGAGTCTTGATAATTTCACAGATAAGAACTTTTTATACAACCTGCCTAACAAGATTTTTGACTATATGCAGGCAGGAGTTCCGGTGTTTGCTTCCGCCATTCCTGAGGTGAAACGCATTATCGATCAATATGATTGTGGTATTACTGTTTCTGATACTTCTCCCCAACATATTGCAAAAGTCGTTACTGAGTTAATGAATGATGAAACCAGGTATGCCAGGTTGAAAGCTAATGCGCTGGCTGCTTCCAGAGAGTTTTGCTGGGAGAAGGAGCAGGTGAAACTAAGGGCAATCTATCAGAATTTCCTATAACCTTATCACTACCCGAATACCTCCTGGAGGATTTTTTTGGTATCTTCAAAATTACGATGGAGGTAGGCCGGTATTCCTGTCTCGGCAGCTGCATTCACCAGCATTTCACGGTCATCAAAATAAATACATTCATCAGGATTAATCTGTGCAATTCCGAGTGCTAATTGAAAGATACCGGGGTTAGGCTTCCGCATGCCCACCTCACAGGACGAAATGAAGGCATCGAAGAATCGTTGTAGTTGAAACTTGCGAATCCTGTACCGGTTGAGTTCTCTTGGCTCATTATTTATTGAAATCACTCTGATGTCAGGGTGTGCTTTTTTCCATTCTACCAGATATGGAAGCATTTCTGGCAGCTCCTGCGAGCGGGAGTACATGAAGTCTGTAAACTCTTTTGTACTGAAATTTCGAGGTTCATAAAACACTGCAGTATTGAGATATTGTTCAAGTGTAATTCTTCCGATTTCGTACACATTGAAAATAAAGTCATGGCGGTGTTCCAGTTCGTCAAAATCCAGATTAAAAACGCTGCACGCTTCTTTGCGGCTTTCTTTATCCCATCCGTTAGTTAGCAATACCCCACCTATATCCGAGAAAAGTACTTTAGTCTTATTCATGATTCTTTAATTCAACTGATTTAACCTTGCCTAATCTTCTGTTATGTCTTTCCAGTCCTGAGAAATTGGCTTCCAGAAAAGTTTTTACGAGGAGTTCCGCATACACATCTGCTACCACTCTGCCTCCCAGGCAAATTATATTCATATTGTCATCCTCTACACCCTGCCTGGCAGAAAAGCAATCGGTTACCAGTGCAGCTCTTACGCCTTTTACTTTGTTAGCAGCAATAGAAGCACCGATGCCGCTGCCACACACTGCAATTCCTCTGGTTAATTTCCCTTCAGAAACTGCATTAGCGAGCGGAAAAACGAAATCCGGATAGTCATCCTCCTTGTTATATTCAAAAGCACCGTAATCAGTTATCTCGTGGCCTTCTGCTTTAAGATAGTTTTTTATTTTTTCCTTTAGTTCGTATCCACCATGGTCGGCTGCCAGTCCAATCTTCATAATTGTCCAATTTTATAATTAATGGTTATAATCTGCAATTTCATTACAATTCTTGTGCTAATTTGTGACATTGTGAGTAAATAGCATAGAATAATTTGAATATGACCAGAGAAGAAAAGTTTATGATGGAGGCTGTGAGGCTTGCCGGCAAAGGAGTGATGGCGAATGAGGGAGGCCCATTTGGTTGTGTAATAGTAAAAGGTGACGAAATTGTTGGAAGAGGAAATAACAGGGTATTGACCGATAACGATCCGACATCTCATGCGGAGGTAGTGGCCATCAGGGATGCCTGCGCCCGGTTGGGGACTTATCAGTTGGATGACTGTGAAATCTATGCCAGTTGTGAGCCCTGTCCAATGTGCCTGGGGGCTATTTATTGGGCACGCCCTAAGGTGGTGTACTATGCAGGAACGAAGGATGATGCGGCTAAAAGCGGATTTGATGACAGCTTTATCTATAGAGAAATAGAATTGCCTCGCGAGCAGAGGAAAATACCTTTTCTGAAGATTCAGTTGAGCGATGCGCTGGCACCATTCAGAGCGTGGGATGAGAAATCAGATAAGAAAGAATATTAATCAAGACCAAAACAAATACTTTATGTCATGCAATTTTGAGATTCCGGTGAAAGACAATGTGGATGCAGCACTTGAGAAAGCCCGAAAGGCTGTAGAAAGCCAGAATGGAACATTTACAGGAGATAATAATTCAGGCAGTTTTGAGCTGAATGTTTTTGGGAACTTCATCAAAGGGAGTTATACTATTAAGGATCAGATGTTGAATCTGGAGATTACTGATAAACCCTTTTTTGTACCCTGTAATATGATTGAAAGCTTTTTGATGAAACAGATATCCTGACTACTTTTTACGGGAAAGGATAGTGTGTATTTTTTTCAGAAGCGCTTTTATTTCAAAAGGCTTTGCAAGAAAGCCATTGGCCCCAAATTCTTCGGTGGCTGAATTCGAAAGCTGTGAAAACCCTGAAAGAATAAGAATGGGTATATGACGGGTGAAGCCGGAAGATTTTAATTTGTTACAGATATTAAGTCCGTCATGTGTATGCATAAAAACATCGAGCATTATCAGGTCGGGTTCGTTTTTATGCAGATATTTTTCGGCATCTTCCCAATTAGAGTAGGTCTTCACTGTGTACCCTTTTTCTTCCAGAGAGTTTTTCGTGAGTGTCAGCAGATCC
>JACFNA010000234.1:253-4205 GCA_019455085.1 Chitinophagaceae bacterium | reverse complement strand
ATGAATGCGGTGCAGCAGATACGAATTGCAGAAGCCTATCTGAAACAGGGAAAGGCTAATTTTCTTCCTTCTGTCTCTGCCGGAATAACTGCGGGCACCTCACAGAATAATTCTATTACAGGCAATCTGGGATGGGAAGCTGATATTTGGGGGAGAATTAAGAGTAGTAAGGATGCGGCTCTGGCCAGTTTGTTACGCTCTCAGGCTGCACAGCAGGCTGTCAAATCGCAATTAGTGGCTTCGCTGGCTGACACCTACTATCAGTTGATGGCGCTGGATGAAGAAAAGAAAATTACGGAAGAAACAATTGCCAATCGGGAAAACAATCTGACAACCACACGTGCGCTGAAAGATGCAGGAACGGTATCGGCAGTTGCGGTGGAACAAAGCCAGGCATTACTTATTAATTCACGAGGGATACTGGTGAATCTTGATAATAATATCAGGCTGCTCGAAAATTATTTTTGTCTGTTGCTGAATATACCCGCACAACCGGTAGAAAGGAATACATTAAGCGAGCAGCAGATTTCTGCTCCCTTATCGGTAGGTGTGCCCGTGCAATTATTGACAAACAGGCCTGACGTAAGAGTTGCAGAATATAATTACATGAATGCATTCTTTGGAACCAATGCAGCCAAAGCAGCGTTTTATCCTTCTCTGACTATTACAGCCGGAGCAGGATTTTCAGCATCTGATTTTGATAAGCTATTTAGTCCGGGCGCTTTGTTTGGTGCGGTAGCAGGCTCATTGATGCAGCCCATTTTTAATAAGCGGCAGATTCGTACGCAATATGAAGTGGCCAGTGCGAATCAGGAGATTGCACTGAATAATTATAAGAGAACAATTTTGTCGGCAGCCAAGGATGTGTCGGATGCGCTTTTTGTGTATGAGGCACAGAATAAACTGGTAGATATTAAAAAGACTGAGTTTGAGCATTATGACACCATTATTTCCTATTCACGTGAATTGGTGGACAATGGAATGGGCAATTTTCTGGATGTAATTACTGCGATGCAAAACTCACTGAATGCGCAACTGAATTATGTAGATGCAAAGTATGGCAGGCTGAGTGCAGTAGTTCAGCTTTATAAGGCGCTTGGTGGCGGATGGCGTTAATTTGATTTTGTATCTGTATCCGGTTGTTAATAGAAATTTTTATCATTTTGCAGTGCATGCCTGTACTATGACGCTTTGATTCGTTTGTCGTAATAATGAGGCCGGCTTCGCCACATCGGATATAATATTTAATAGTATTTTTCGTTTTGTTAGTTAAAAGAGAAATATTATGTTCCGAGGAAAATCCATTTTATTAGCGTTGGTGTTTGCAATTGCAAGCATAGGTGTTTATGCTCAGGCATCAGATGATGGCCACACGAGCCAAACGGGAAAAGTACAGAAGTCAAAGTCAAAGCATGCGATGAACTTTGTAAAGGTGAATATTCCGGGGTTTGTAGTCAACAACTATAATCTTCAATTAGAGAGAGCAATAACCAGACGTCTGAGTTTGGGAATCTCAGGAAGATATATGCCTACAGGGTCTATTCCATTCAAGAGCAATATTTTGAAGTTGATGGGTGATAACACCGATCAGGAAACAAAAGACCAGATTGAAAGCCTGCGTTTGGGTAATTACGCCATTACTCCTGAAGTAAGATTATATCTGGGCAAAGGCTATGGTCAGGGATTCTATCTTGGATTCTTTTATCGTTACGCAAATTTTGAGGTAGATAATGTGTCTGTAGAGTTTGATGCAGACGGAGGTGGTACAGAGAAGTTAGACCTTGCCGGAAAACTGACCTCCAATACCGGCGGTATTCAGCTAGGTGTGCAGAAGAGCCTTGGAAAAGTGCTGGTGCTTGACCTCTGGGTACTTGGAGCACATTATGGTACAGGCACTTCTTTACTAACAGGTACTACTACACGAACATTGTCAGCAACTGAACAGTCTCATTTACAGCAGACCCTTGATGATATTGATATTCCATTCCTGGATAAGGAAGTGAATGTAAATGCCAATGGCGGCTCCATGAAGCTTGATGGCCCATGGGGTGGGTTGCGGATGGGTGTGTCATTGGGAGTTAGGTTCTAATACAAACAGTTATATACGATTGCCCTCAGAAGGTTTGCACTACTGTGCAGCCGTTTGAGGGTTTTTTATTGTAATCATTCCTAGACTTTAGTGCTAAGAGGTTTAGTGGCTTAATCTGAAATCTGATATAAATTCTTATTGTTGTCCAATTAAGTTGGGCTGAAATCCACAAGGCTTAAGTTCTGAATTTATTACCCCCTCCTTAAGGATAGGACAATGAAAGTCCTGCTCAACAAGGGATGTAGCCACATTTTGAATAATTTAATCGGACAACCATGATATGTTCTATTGAATAATTTGGCTAGTGGGAATATTTTACACAAGAGGATTGGGAATGTTGCCAATGGTGCCTGGTGAGATCGGCTTAAGGCTACCGGATAGACTTGAGTGCGGGGAGGAATAAATAATGAAATTTTCTTATCTTGGCTGGTAAAAATATTAATTATGGGAAAGTTTGAAATTACAAAGAGAAGCAATGGAGATTATCAGTTTAATCTGAAAGCTACAAACGGTCAGGTAATTCTATCGAGTCAGGGTTATAAGAGTAAAGCTACCTGCGAAAATGGGGTTGATTCTGTCCGTAAGAATTCTGCTGACGACAGTAAGTTCGAAAGAAAAAAATCAACAAATGCCAAGTGGTATTTTAATCTTAAGGCTACGAACGGGCAGGTGGTAGGAACGAGTGAAATGTATGAAAGTGAAGCCGGGATGGAGAACGGTATTAGTTCTGTGAAAAAGAATGCACCGGATGCTAAAGTAGAGGATAAGTCAGGCGATTAGTATCGTATCTTTTTAAATTAAAAGCCCCTGAAAGTCGATCTTCCAGGGGCTTTTAATTTACACTATGAAGGTATTTACCTTGTGAGTTGTGGGTTGTGGGTTGTGAACTTTTATTTTATGTTACGGAGGCATTTACCTCGTTTTGGGAATCTCTCTGTTGATTTCCATAATATCTACATCGGCTCTGCGTGAATCTCCCAGAAGGTATTCTGTAAAGTATTCTCCCATTCTCCAGAAAAAGTATTCAGAGTCTAACCCAAAGCCATGGCGTTGGCCTGGTAGCAATATAAAGTCGAATCTTTTATTTGCTTTAATCAAAGCGTTGGCCACTCTGATGGTACCCGCAGGATGCACGTTGTTGTCGATATCACCTGTCACAAGGAGCAAGTGTCCTTTCAGGTTTTTTGCTATTTCACTATTTTTCTCAATAGAGTATGCAAACGTGGTATCTCCCTTGGCTGAAATTTTTTCCTGTACTCCATGATGGCGTTCACTCCAGTTCCTGTTGTAAATATTGTTATCATGGTTGCCGGATTCTGATACTGCTACTTTGAAGAAATCAGGATACACAAACATGGCGGCTGCACTCATAAATCCACCTCCTGAGTGACCGTTGATTCCTATTTTTTCTCTGTCTATAAATGGGTATCTATTGGCAATCTGCTCAGCGGCAGCCTTCTTATCAGCCAGACCATAATCTCTCAGGTTGCCATAGCTGTATGTGTGATACCATTTTGAGCGGTTCGGATGCCCGCCCCGGTTACCCACTGTTATCACTATAAATCCTAATTGCGCAAGCCGGTCAGTGTGATCCATTCCTGTACTGAAGGTTTTATTTACGGCCTCCGTCTGCGGCCCCGGATACACGTACTCAATCAGGGGATATAATTTAGTAGAGTCAAAGTCATAAGGTTTGTAGAGCACACCATAGAGGTCGGTAATGCCATCATCTGCTTTTACTTTAAAAGGTTCGGGGAATTTGTATCCTGTGGCAAAGAGAGAGGATAAATCAGCTTCCTCCAGATCCATAATCTTTGCACCCTCCTGATTGTAAAGTACAGACCTGGGGGTAGTGTTTACGCG
>JACFNA010000234.1:0-243 GCA_019455085.1 Chitinophagaceae bacterium | reverse complement strand
AAAGAAGCTGGTCTGGTCGTTGGTAGCCACCCGGTGATCATAATCCCCTTTGTTGAGAAGCTTCATACCGCTTCCATCCAGGTTGATGCTGTAAAGATGATTGTAGTATGGGTCTTCATTTTCTTCTTTCCCATTTGCGACGAAATATACTTTTCTGTTTTTTTCATCTACACTTTCTATACCTGAAACGAAAAATTCTCCCTGGGTGATTTGGTTCTTGAGTTTTCCATTGCCATCAAAAAG
>JACFNA010000233.1 GCA_019455085.1 Chitinophagaceae bacterium | reverse complement strand
AGTCCGATACCTGCGCTCGAGTAATTTCCGGGATTACCTTCGGTGATCCCTTTTGGAGGGGACTAAAATCAAAAAAGCCATCCCGCTGCGCGTGATTGGTTTTTATGTCCGATACCTGCGCTCGAGTAATTTCCGGGATTACCTTCGGTGATCCCTTTTGGAGGGGACTAAAATCAAAAAAGCCATCCCGCTGCGCGTGATTGGTTTTTATGTCCGATACCTGCGCTCGAGTAAACTCGGCTTGGTATCGAACTTAAAAACCTTTGCTTTCGCAAAGGCTTTTTTGATTTGCGGAGAGTGAGGGATTCGAACCCCCGATACCATTTCTGGTACACACGATTTCGAGTCGCGCTCCTTCAACCACTCGGACAACTCTCCTGAATTTGAGGACGCAAATTTAATAAATAGGTTTTGTGAAATCTGTACTCTTTATTTTATCTCCTGATCTTTACTTCTTCCTTACTCTTTCAATAGCATTTTTTGCGTACGGACTCAGAACTAGTCTGCCACTGATAGCTGCACGCTCTTTCAGGAGCGCATCCCAGTTTTCAGTACCCTGCCAAAACACTTTTTTCATTTCGCCCATTGCTTCCGGACTGTAGTGAGCAAGTGTACCTGCAAAGGCATTCATCTTTTCGTCCATTTCTTCAATTGTCCCTGACACTGTATTGAACAGCCCTTTTTCTTTTGCCCATATAGCCGAACGCCACGAAGCAGCATCCATTGATAACTCACTGAAGGCAGCTACTCCAATCTTTCTTTCGACAGATGGGCCGATTACGAATGGGCCAATACCAAGTGCCAGTTCGCTCAGCTTAATATCTGCGGCCTCAGTGGCAAAGACATAGTCAGCTGCAGAGGCAATGCCCACACCACCTCCCACACACTTACCCTGTATTCGGGCAATAATCAGTTTTGGGTTTTTTCGCATGGCATTAATCACATTCGCAAAGCCTGAGAAAAAAGCGAGGCCCTGCTCCTCGTTTGAAACGGCAATAAGCTCGTTGAAACTTGCACCTGCACAAAATGCTTTGGAGCCGGCAGTTCGTATCACAATGATTCTCGAATCTGTAACGCCTTCATTATTTATTGTCTCGGCAAGTTCCTTGAGCAAATACCCCGGCATGGAGTTGCTCAGCGGATGAAAAAACTCAATTGTTGATATATTATTCTCACTAGTACACCGTACATATCCTTCTTCCATAATTAAAAATCTTTAACTGTTACAAATTTACTGATTGCACTTTAGAGTACTGTTAAGTCAATTTTTCGTAACATAGCAAAAACAATTTCTTATGAAATTACAGAATTATGTTTTGGGCCGGTGGATAGATGGAGAGGGCGAGGGGCAACCACTCTATAATGCAGTGACAGGTGATGTGATATCTTTCGCCTCTACTGAAGGGTTAGATTTTGAAAAGATTTTACAATTCGGCAGAGCAAGGGGGACGCATTCACTTACCAGGATGACTTTTTCGGAAAGGGGCAGGATGCTCAGAGCATTGGCGATGCACCTAATAAACCAAAAAGAGAAGTTTTATCAGGTGAGTTATATGACGGGAGCTACCAGAGCTGATAGTTGGATCGATATCGAAGGGGGAATCGGAAACCTGTTTTCCAATGCTTCTTTGAGAAGGAAACTTCCTGATGAGATATATGCAATGGATGGTGAGAATATCGGCCTGAGCAAGGGAGGTACATTTGCTGCGCAACATATTCTTGTGCCAAAGGAAGGCGTAGCAGTTCATATCAATGCTTATAATTTCCCGGTGTGGGGAATGCTCGAAAAAATTGCGGTAAATCTGCTTGCCGGTGTGGCTGCCCTTGTGAAGCCCGCCACAGTAACAAGTTATCTGACGGAGTCGGTTGTGCGTGAAATCATTAATTCGGGTATTCTCCCTGAGGGCGCTTTACAACTGGTGTGCGGTGGTGCACGCGATATGCTCAATTACGTGCATTCACAGGATGTGGTTACATTTACCGGATCTGCGACCACCGGGTTGATGTTGAAGTCTAATCCGAACATACTCCGTGAGAATGTACCCTTTAATCTTGAAGCCGATTCGCTGAATTGTATTGTGCTGGGTGATGATGTAACGCCTGATATGCCAGAATGGGATATTTTCATTAAAGAAATCAGGAAAGAGATGACCGTAAAAGCCGGACAGAAATGTACAGCTATTCGCAGAATCTTTGTGAGTGAAGAAGCCTTTGAAGGAGTATATACAGGGATTGCAAAAAGCCTGAGTAAGACCGCCATCGGCAACCCGCTAAACGAAAGTGTACGAATGGGCTCCCTTGCCGGGCAGACTCAGAGAGAAGAAGTGAAAAAACAGATTCAGAAATTATTAACCTCCTCAGAGATTGTATATGGAAGCGCAAATGCCATTAGCCTTATTGATGCAGATTATGAAACAGGTGCATTTATGTCTCCCTTATTGTTAAAGAACGAGAAGCCATTTGAAAGTGCAGAGCCCCATAATGTGGAAGCATTCGGACCGGTGAGCACCGTAATGCCTTATAAGAATTTTGACGAAGCCATAGCACTGGCGAAGATGGGGAAGGGAAGCCTTTGCAGCACCATTGTGACTTCAGATGGGAGGATAGCCCGGGATTTTGTGTTAGGCACGGGGAATTACCATGGAAGAATTCTGATATTAAACCGTGAATGTGCTAAAGAGAGTACCGGTCATGGGTCTCCGCTTCCGATGCTGGTACATGGAGGGCCGGGACGTGCAGGAGGTGGTGAAGAAATGGGTGGCCTGCGTGGATTGCATCATTATATGCAGCGTGTAGCCCTTCAAGGATCTCCTGAGATGCTGACTGCTGTAACGAATGTATATTCACCCCACTCCAAAGGGCGTATTACTGATGTGCACCCTTTCAGGAAGTACTTTGAAGAACTCAGGATTGGCGATCAGTTGGTTACTGAAAAGAGGGTGGTGACTTCGGAAGATATTGACCGGTTTGCTGACCTTACAGGAGATCATTTTTATGCACATATAGCCACAACTGATTTTTCAGACACTATGTTTGAGCGGCAGGTAGCACATGGGTATTTCCTGATGAGTGCCGCAGCCGGATTGTTTGTCGATAATTACGAGAAGAATCCGGTGTTGTTGAATTATGGGATTGAGGAACTCAGATTCACGAAACCGGTGTATCCGGGCGATGACTTTTACATTAGGTTCACGTGTAAAGAAAAGAAATCTCAGGAAATGAAGGAAGCGAAACAGGGAGAGGAACTGCCGCGTGGAAGTGATATTCCCAAAGGAATCGTCAAATGGTATGTAGAGATTCTTGACGAAAGTGAGGAACCACTAATAGGCGTTGCCACAATTCTTACGATGGTAAGAAAAAAATCATTGTAAGAGGCTTCCCGACAGTGCTAATTGTGTTTCTCCTCCTGCAATTGGTCGAGGCTGGCACAAAGTCTTTCAAAAATTTGTTCGATAGATCCTTCACCTTTTACGTGTATGACCTTGTCAAATTTTTCGTAATGTTCCAGTACTGCGCTGGTTTTCTTATGATATTCTGCAATTCTGGCTCTGATCACACTTTCATTGACATCGTCTGATCGTCCGCTGGTCTCCCCCCTCTTGAGGAGGCGCTTTACTAATTCAGATTCGGAAACATCGAGGGCAAGCACTACATTGATTTCGGAGTTTCTTGCATGTAGCAACTTGTCCAATTCTTCTGACTGCACTTTGGTTCTTGGAAAACCATCAAACAAGAACCCGGCTGCTCCTTTGTTTGCATCGAGCATATCACTGATCATTCCGATTACAACGCTGTCAGGTACCAGGCTGCCTTTATCCATAAGTTTCTTAGCTTCAAGGCCCAACGGGGTCTTTTTGGCGATTTCGCTTCTGAGAAGGTCGCCTGTTGAGAGGTGTTTCAGGTGGTATTTAGCAATGAGTTTTTCAGACTGCGTACCCTTGCCGCTTCCAGGCGGCCCGAAAAGAATAAAATTGAACATCTGTTATTGTATCGTGAAAGCCAAATATAATATTTGAATTGGAAAATTGATGAAAAGACTTCCGGATAGAAGGAATTTTTAATTTTTTTCAAATTCCGGGCAGGAGAATCTCGTTTTGATACAGAATCTGTAGGGTTTATTCTTCCTTTTGGGATACGTAAAAGAATATTAATACGTTAAAGAGTATAAAAAAGATATAAGTGGCTGAGTGGGAATGAGTATAGTTTTT
>JACFNA010000232.1 GCA_019455085.1 Chitinophagaceae bacterium | reverse complement strand
GTCATTCCGCACTAGATGCGGAATCTCATTAGGATGATATACCAGATTGCGGGTCAGCGTCCGCAATGACTTGGTTTTTCTAGTGGTTGTCATTCCGTACCTGACACGGAATCTCAATAACATCACACCCAAGGCCACAAATTGCAATATGCAGCGACGAAGAAAGAATCATTACACCCAATAAACAAACAACGCCATCAGAAAAAAAATATCAACTCCTAAAGCATAGTAATAAACCGCAATGCAGAATCAAGATAAAATATACGTAGCCGGCCACCGTGGCATGGTGGGAAGCGCCATCGTAAGGAAATTACAAACGGAAGGATACGGAAACCTTTTATTGCGTAGCAGCAAAGAATTAGACCTCCGCGATCAAAAAGCAGTAGAAACATTTTTCAAAACCGAGAAACCAGACTATGTTTTCCTCGCCGCGGCAAAAGTCGGTGGTATCCTTGCTAACAACACCTATCCGGCCACATTCCTATATGATAACCTGGCTATCCAGACTAATGTCATTCACAATGCATATCTGAATGGTGTAAAGAAACTCTTATTCCTCGGTAGTAGTTGCATCTATCCCAAGATGGCTCCGCAACCGTTGAAAGAATCATACCTGCTGACCGGATTGCTCGAACCCACTAACGAACCGTATGCCATAGCCAAGATTACAGGAATCAAAATGTGCGAATCGTACAGAAGGCAGTATGGATGCAACTTCATTTCTGCAATGCCTACGAATCTTTATGGCCCCGGTGATTACGACCTGAATAATTCGCACGTATTACCGGCTCTGTTACGTAAGTTTCATGAAGCCAAAATCAATCACGACCCCTCAGTAGTAGTATGGGGTACCGGAACTCCGCTCAGAGAGTTTCTCCATGCTGATGATCTGGCAGATGCACTATACTTCCTAATGCAACATTATGATGGGGCAGAATTTGTCAATGTAGGCACAGGTAAAGATATCAGCATTGGCGACCTTGCACGATTAGTGAAGAAGATAACAGGATATGAAGGCACCTTGCAATTTGACACTTCCAAGCCCGACGGCACTCCTCGAAAACTCCTGGATGTGAGCAAACTCCAAACTCTTGGCTGGAAACCTTCCATCGGATTTGAGGAAGGAATCAGAAGTGTGTACATCCAAAAATTCACAGAAGATCAGAAGTAATATAACGTACTTCTAAAAATAATTAATCAAAACTTCCGGCAGCCCGATCCATCAGTATGGTAGAGGCTGCTGCCGGTTACCTAATTATCACGCAGTGCTATTTCTTACTTTAAAGACTTTTTCAGATACCGGTGGAATTGAAAAAGTATGCCGTATCGCAGGCAAGGTGTTTCATGAACTATCAGAAGAAAAGAGTGACAACTTTCTGTTGTGTTCGCTGCATGACGCGCACACCGTATCCACAGAGCCTTATATTCCCAAGCGGAAGTTTCGCGCGTTTGATGGGAATCGATTCAGATTTGTGTGGCAGGCGGTCTTAAAAGGAATCCGGAGTAAGACAGTCGTCATCAGCCATATCAATCTGGCCCTGCCGGCGCTTATCATAAAGTCGCTTGCCCCACGCACACGAATCATCGTGCTGGCCCATGGCATAGAAGTCTGGGATAAATTGGAGGGTATCAAAAAGAAACTTCTTGAAAAGGCTGACAGGGTAGTAGCCGTGAGTAATTTTACACGTAATAAAATTGACGCCGATAATCATATCAGGGAGGCGACAGTCATCAATAACTGCATAGATCCGTTTCTGCGGCCACCATCTACTGAAAGGAACCTTGTCAGGAAGAAAATTGGTTTTCGAAGCGATGACCTTGTATTACTCACCGTAAGCCGCATCAGCTCGAAAGAAAAAAACAAGAATTATGATAAAGTGCTGGTAGCGCTCCAAAAGGTAAGGCAACAGTTGCCCAATCTTCGATACTTGTTTGTCGGAAAGTATGAAGAGCAGGAGAAGAAACGACTCGATGAACTAACAGGAACGCTTGGGCTTTCCGATGCGGTGCACTTCACCGGATATATCCCCGATTCGGAACTGCCGTCTTATTACAATACTGCAGATTTGTATGTGATGCCCAGTAAGAAAGAAGGTTTTGGGATCACTTTTATTGAGGCTATGTATTACGGATTGCCTGTATTAGGTGGTAAGTCGGATGGTAGTGCAGATGCGTTGATGAATGGTAAGCTGGGTGTCCTTGTGGACCCTGAAAGGCAGGAAGAGATCACAACCGGCATTGCCAAAATACTCAGCAATCCTGATTCATTCAAGCCTGACAGGGCATTGCTCATGGAACATTTTGGATATGATGCGTACAAATCCAAATGGAGAAATGAATTGAACCTTGTGCTCCGGTGCACTGAATAGCAGTTTGAATATTTTATATGGAATCAAAAGATAACTGGGACCTTGTAATCGAACCCAAAACTTCTTTGTTTGACCTTAAGCTTAAAGAAGTTTGGAAATACCGTGACCTGCTGGTACTTTTTGTGCGGCGTGATTTTGTAGCTGCGTACAAGCAGACCATCCTCGGGCCTGTGTGGCATTTCATTCAGCCGATTTTTACCACACTCATTTTCACTTTGGTTTTTGGTAAGATTGCAGGTATCCCCACAGATGGGATTCCCTCCCTTTTGTTTTATATGAGTGGTATCACCTTATGGAATTATTTCAGTGCATGCCTTTCCAGCACATCCAATACTTTCCTTTCGAATGCAGGTATTTTCGGGAAAGTATATTTTCCCAGGCTGATTAGTCCGCTGAGTACGGTGGTCAGTAATCTGGTCAAGTTTGGTATTCAGTTTTTGTTGTTATTGGGATTCATGATTTATTTTGGAATTGTCGATGGCAATTTTCATTTTGGGTATTCCTGGTTATTGATTCCTGTACTGGTAATTATGATGGCGATGATGGGTCTTGGACTGGGGATTATTATTTCATCGATGACGACTAAGTATCGCGACCTGAATGTGCTGCTCGGATTTGGAGTGCAATTATTGATGTATGCCACTCCGGTGGCCTATCCGATGTCTTTTTTGAGGTCGAAGTCTTATGCAGCGTGGATTCAGTGGAATCCGCTTTCCCCCATTTTGGAAGCATTCAGGTATGCCTTGTTCGGCCAGGGTACGGTAGATGTTTTTCATCTCGCTTATAGTTTTGTGTTTATTGTCGTGATACTGTTTATTGGCCTGCTCATGTTCAACAAGGTAGAGAAGACGTTTATGGATACGGTTTAGATGATGCGAAGGGAATGTAATTGCGGGTTCCTTTTGCCTGTCCACTATCATTCCGTGCCTGATGCGGATTCTCATCAATTCTCACTGTCATCCCGTGTCTGACACGGGATCTTACCATCATACCCACTGTCATCCCGTGCTTGACACGGGATCTCATTAGGATGATACATGAGATTGCGGATCGGCGCCCGCAATGACGAGGCATTTTTTTATGATTGTGTACCCCAAAGGTATTGTCATTCCGTGCTTGACACAGAATCTCATAAGGTTGCCAACGAGCATGCGGGTCGGCTCCCGCAATGACGCGCCGTTTTTTTATGATGGTGTACACTAAAAGGGAGGTCATCCCGTGCTTGACACGGGATCTCATTATGCCGCTGCATGAGATTACGAATCAGCGCCCACAATGACATGGTTTTTTTATGGTTGTCATTCCGTGATTCACACAGAATCCAATTAAAGTGCGAAATGGCAGTAATTTATAAGTCACTGGCACCTCACCAGAAAAAATCCATATACTTTTGAAAAACGAAAACAATTGAAAATCAAATTTTCCGTTAACTATAAAAACAATAAAAATTAGCAAAAGATGAAAAGAGCAATTGTACTGGGCGGTGGAGGATTCATAGGAGGTTCATTGGCCCGGAAGCTAAAGAATGAAGGTACTTATGTAAGGGTTTGTGATATTAAGAATCATGAATTCCTTGATCATCAGGAAATCTGTAATGAGTTTATCCTGGGCGATTTACGCGATCCTAAGACGGTAGAACTGGTAATTGGGAGCGATTTTGACGAAGTGTATCAACTGGCAGCCGATATGGGAGGGGCCGGATACATCTTTACCGGTCTGCACGATGCAGATGTAATGCACAATTCAGCTATGATCAATCTGAATGTGGCTAAGGAGTCGGCAGTTAAGAAAATAAAGAAGGTGTTTTACTCTTCTTCCGCCTGTATGTATCCTGCATATAATCAGGAAGACC
>JACFNA010000231.1 GCA_019455085.1 Chitinophagaceae bacterium | reverse complement strand
CGTTGGCGTTTGAATGTGGGAAGGTAATATCGCACGGATCTCCTGTTCCGCCGCCATCGCCAAGTACTCTAAAGGTATAGTCTTCAGCCTCTCCGTAAGAAGCACTTCCAAGATTGCCGCAGGGAGTCGGGTTTTGTGAAAGCCAGTTTCCGACAACTCTCATACGGTAGTCGCCTGCAGGTGTGCCGGCAGGAACTGTAATGGTTCCCGTTGCCTGACTGATATAGGCACCAGAATTGTAAACATGATCACCTGAATCATAGAAACAAGTATTGTCACCCCAGTCAACCCAGATACCGAATCCATGAGTTCCTGATACCGGATCGATTGTAAAGCTGACAGATTCGCCTGCTTCCTGAGATACGAACATTGATGTAAAGTCAGTGTACTGACCTGGGCCTGTACCTGAATTGTTGATATTGTCAACACCTCCTGTTGTAACAAAGTTGTTGATACCGTATGTCGTATTTGTTGAAGTTACAGCACAATAATCAGCAGGACCAGGACAACTTGCGCACACAACTGAAGTTACTCTGCAACTGTTTTGAGTTCCACAATCCGCATCAGTATTTATATGTATGTAAAGATTGCCACTCGCAGTAGCAGTAGCGGTAAGCGGCTGCTGTCCGAATGCGATAACCGGTCCGTCATAAGAACCTTCTCTAACTGTATAATAGTCAGTAGAAACACTTGACATGAAAGTATAACTGGTTCCTGCAACTGCACCGGACATAGTGATGTATTCACCTGCAAAATTACAGGTGCTGAACGTAACTGATGCACAGCCTGTGGACGGAGCAGTGCCCGATCCGTATGGTGTATTGTTCAGACAGCCGTCTTCCTCTTCACTAACAACTCTAAAGGTATAGTCTTCAGCCTCTCCGTAGGAAGCACTTCCAAGATTGCCGCAGGGAGTCGGGTTTTGTGAAAGCCAGTTTCCGACAACTCTCATACGGTAGTCGCCTGCAGGTGTGCCGGCAGGAACTGTAATGGTTCCCGTTGCCTGACTGATATAGGCACCAGAATTGTAAACATGATCACCTGAATCATAGAAACAAGTATTGTCACCCCAGTCAACCCAGATACCGAATCCATGAGTTCCTGATACCGGATCGATTGTAAAGCTGACAGATTCGCCTGCTTCCTGAGATACGAACATTGATGTAAAGTCAGTGTACTGACCTGGGCCTGTACCTGAATTGTTGATATTGTCAACACCTCCTGTTGTAACAAAGTTGTTGATACCGTATGTCGTATTTGTTGAAGTTACAGCACAATAATCAGCAGGACCAGGACAACTTGCGCACACAACTGAAGTTACTCTGCAACTGTTTTGAGTTCCACAATCCGCATCAGTATTTATATGTATGTAAAGATTGCCACTCGCAGTAGCAGTAGCGGTAAGCGGCTGCTGTCCGAATGCGATAACCGGTCCGTCATAAGAACCTTCTCTAACTGTATAATAGTCAGTAGAAACACTTGACATGAAAGTATAACTGGTTCCTGCAACTGCACCGGACATAGTGATGTATTCACCTGCAAAATTACAGGTGCTGAACGTAACTGATGCACAGCCTGTGGACGGAGCAGTGCCCGATCCGTATGGTGTATTGTTCAGACAGCCGTCTTCTTCCTCAGCTTCCTCACCCACAACGTTCATAACCATATGAACATTCGGAAAACCTATGGATGCCATTGGAGTCGGAGCAGAGAGCCCGCATAATGGAGCTGCAATATAACTTGCATCTGTTTCTCCCAAATTGTTTGAGCCAAAAAATAATGCTTGCCCGCTTGCCTGTCCATCCTCACTGATCAGTTCATAAATCATTTTTTCACCTGCAGGAATGGCAGCTGAAACAGGTACGGAAATGATATTTCCGATGTCTGCAGTTGTTACCGAATAGGTAGCTGTTCCCTGCAATGTTGCATTTCCGGGGAAACCGGCTGGGAAAGTACCCGAGGTGGAATAGATGTTGATTACAGCATTCAGGGCAGTGCCGGAAAAGGTTTCGACACCAAATTCTGCACTGCTGACGTTAAATTCATCTGAAATTCCAAAATCAGCGGACAGATTAAATGCTCTGTAATAGTAATTTACTGCAGTTGTACCACTGTTGCAATTTACCGTATTTAATGGCGTGATTGTCTGCGACAAACTGTGGGTAATGGTTACTGGGGCAAAAAACGCCTGATTTAATTTCAGATTAAAATGAATCGGTTCAAAATTCCGCCAGGAATTTTCCAAAATAAAACTGCTGTTTGACAAATTGTTGTCAATAGCAGTTGAAAGAGTTCGATTGGTTTCCGGTTGGAAATTTCCCGAGGACCAGGGGACGGCCTTTAGGGGAATTGTGCCAACAAGGAAAAGAAGGATTATCACAGATAATGCCTTCATTGAAAATAAAGTATTCCTCATAATTTAGAAAATAATGTTAATTAAGTGTGAAAGTAAATAAAATAATTGAAATTTAAAAATTAAATCGAATTGATTAATAATTGTTTATTGACTTTTTAATTTTCATTTTATTAAATTTTTACAAACAAAAAAGAGTCCCGGAAATCCGAGACTCTTCTGTTATTAAAAGTTAGACTGAATTACTTTTTAATGATCTTAAAGGTTTCAACCTGTCCGTCTTCAAGAACAGCCTTGAACACGTACACACCCGGACTCAATGCATTCACATCGATTTGTCCGTTAACGATTTTGTCTGTTGCCATAACTTTCTGACCTGTCAGATTGTATGCTTCAACAGTCTTCACAGCTTTCTGAGAAGTGATATTGAGCACATCTTTCACAGGATTTGGCCAGTAAGCAAAATCGTAAGCAGTCAGATCGCTCAGACCAAGTTCCTGACAAATGATTTCGTAAACGAATTCTTCATCGTCAATCGCCCATCCCGAACCGTTGTTGATGGCAAGCTGTGAACCGAATATGTCGGCAGTTGTAGATTCCCAGGCAACGCCGTCAGAAATCACTTCCATCCAGTAGGTAGAGTTTCCTGCCAGGCTGATTGCATGATCGAATTTAACTGTGAATGTGTATACATCATATCCGAATGCACTTCCCACATAGTCAGAATCCAGAACTGTACCACTCGCACTGTCAAACGAAGCACCCGGCAGACCCGAAGCATCATCATAGAAGTTGAACGAGAAGTTGAGGTCTGTACCGCTGTCAACAAATACATTGACTTTGGTACCGTAGATATTAAATCCTGCTGCGTTGGTGATGATGTCAACCGCCAGCTGATTGGTAAAGAAATAGCCATTGGTCAGACCTCCGGTCGGAACTTTGTTGTCTTCGCAATCAGAACCTCCGGCAGCTGGACAATTCACCTTGATCGATACGGTGGTCCCACCGCTTGCACCTGAATACAGGTCAGCAATGATGTAATAAGTAACACCTCCGGTCAGAGTGATCGTTTCGTTGGTAAGACCTGTCCAATAACCTCCAATCAGGTTGTTGGCTGTGTTGCTGCAGGCATCCATTACCATAAAGTCTGCGTCATTGGTACCCTGGCTGAGTTCGAAGGTATAAGTACCGGTAGTCGGTGCAGTAAATTCAAACACCTGCTCAGAGCCGGTATAGCTCCAGGTAACACCTGTGTAGTTCACCCATTCACCTGCTCCCGGAACCAGATCGGCTGTATAGGTTACACCACAATCCATAACGATCTTGTCTGCACAAGGTCCTGAAGGAGCTTCACCACAACTGTAAGTTCTGAAAGTATAGTCATAGTTAGGCCATGCACCATAAGCGTTTGCGAACACCATTCCGTCAGGATAAGGGTTGTTGATTGAACCTGCAATACAAGGCAGTGAAGTGTCACCTTCAATTACGATATAATAAGTATCGCCAACAGTCACGTTTACAATTTCATCCCAGAATACATCGACCCAAACGTCTCCTGTGGTCTGTGTAGTTCCTGTTGTGAGCATGGTTCCGCCTGCATTTGGCAGACCATCCCACAGTGAAAGTGTAACGTTCAGACCGGTAGAAGATTCACGCAGTTTGATTCCTGCACCTGCAGCGCTTGAATCAAGCGGCTTATAAGACTGAGCCAATCCTCCCTGACTGAAGTTAGCCATACAGGTGTCATCGACATCCTGATTAATTTCCAGAACAGGGTTTTCACAAGCACCGCCGCCTCCGCCTTCTTCGCCGCAGATACCATCAACGATCATATAGGCTTCCATGTCATTCGGATCGTTGTAAACAATCCAAGAACTTGAGC
>JACFNA010000008.1:26610-39101 GCA_019455085.1 Chitinophagaceae bacterium | reverse complement strand
ATCAGATTAGCGTGCTTGCCGATCAGGTTTCATCTATATTCGACTCAATCAATCTGGGAGGATGGGCCATTGGGATTCTTAGTCTGATAGTAGGAGCCTTCGGAATCTCGAATATTATGTTTGTGACCGTAAAAGAAAGAACCTCAATTATAGGCCTTAAGAAAGCAATAGGAGCCAAGCGAAGAAGTATCCTTTCGGAATTTTTGCTGGAAGCAGCCATCATTTCTATTCTGGGCGGTCTTATAGGATTACTCTTGGTGTATCTCCTTACCCTCATTCTTTCAAGCCTGATAGGGTTTCCAGTATTTATTTCTGCGTCTATCCTGCTTTTGGCAATCACAATCTGTGTGGTTATAGGTGTAGCTTCAGGAATCATACCTGCATATTCGGCAGCAAAGCTTGATCCAGTAGTTGCAATCCGATCCAAGTAAATAAGCACTTACCTTCGCACACTGAAACACTTAAAAATACTTTGAGATGGCAACGATTTTGGCCATTGAATCTTCATGCGACGAAACTGCAGCAGCTATTTGCAGAGATGAGGTGATGCTGAGCAATACGGTTTTCAGCCAACTTATACATAAGAAATATGGCGGGGTGGTACCTGAACTCGCATCACGCGCCCATCTGGAGGCTATAGTGCCGGTAGTAGCACAGGCGCTGGAAGAGGCAGGGTGCAGCATGGCAGATATTGATGCGTTTGCCTTCACCCAATCACCGGGATTGATTGGGTCGCTGTTAGTAGGCGCTGGTTTTGCAAAGTCACTGTCATTGGCTATGGATAAGCCCCTGATTGCTGTGCAGCACATGGAAGCTCATGTTTTAGCTAACCTGATCAGAAAGAAAGACGCAAGCAATAAAGTGCCTGAATTTCCATTTCTCTGTCTCACAGTAAGTGGCGGACACACTCAGATTGTAATCTGCCACTCACCACTACGACTCGAAGTAATCGGCCAAACACTCGACGACGCTGCCGGAGAGGCTTTTGACAAGGCAGCTAAGATGTTGGGGCTTCCCTATCCCGGCGGGCCCCTGATAGATAAGTACGCTGCGGAAGGCACGCCCGTATTCTCATTTCCAGAGCCAAAGATTCCCGAACTGAATTTCAGTTTTAGTGGCCTGAAGACTGCCATACTTTACTTCATCAGAGATCATCAAAAATCTAATCCGGACTTCATCAGGGAGAATATGAATGATATCTGTGCATCTATACAGCATCGTATCATCTCTATCCTGCTGGATAAACTTCAATCAGCTTCTGCACAAACGGGAATACATGAAATATGTATTGCCGGTGGCGTCAGTGCCAATAAAGGACTACGTAGGGATTTCCTGGCTTTAGGCCAAAAGCTTGGATGGCACACCTACATCCCTCCTTTCGAATACTGTACGGACAATGCAGGAATGATTGCAATCGCGGGTTATTATAAATTCCTGCACCATATTTTCTCACCACTCGACACAGTCCCCTCAGCAAGAGTGTAAGCATGGCAAATGACTATTTTCAATTCAAGCAATTCCTTGTAACACAGGCCCGGTGCGCAATGAAGGTTTGCACAGACTCCTGTCTGTTTGGTGCATGGGTAGCAAACGACCTCACTTTACAGCAATCCAATCCTGAGTATTCTTTG
The DNA here is from genome assembly GCA_019455085.1 of Chitinophagaceae bacterium. Lineage (GTDB taxonomy): Bacteria > Bacteroidota > Bacteroidia > Chitinophagales > Chitinophagaceae > Ginsengibacter. Next base: position 37,470 of record JACFNA010000008.1, on the reverse strand, counting down.
GATATAGGAGGAGGTACAGGGTTGCTAAGCCTGATGTTGGCGCAGAAAATATCCGGTAAGATTCACAGTGTAGAATCTGACTCAGATGCTTTCACACAAATGAAGCAAAACTTCAATGAGTCCGAATGGGCAGGAAGGTTAGTCGCATTCCATTCAGACATAAAAGAATTTAAGGCTCCGGCAGCATACGATCTCATCATATCTAACCCACCATTTTACGAAAACAGCCTCAAAGGATTCCACAAAGGGAGAACAGCAGCCATGCATGATTCAGGGTTGCGCCTGGAAGAACTGATAAAAGAAATAAAACATCACATAAGGGCCGATGGATACTTCTACGTGCTGATTGCCTCGTCCAGGGAGAAAGACTTTGAAGATTTGTTACAGGCTTATCAGGCAAGGGTTTCAAAGAAATTGATGATAAAAAACTCAGCAGAAAAACCGCCTTTCAGAATTGCCTACAGAGGCACTTTTGCAAGTGACATTCACCCCACCGAAACAAGTGAAATTTGTATATATCAACAACAGCAATACACCCCTGCATTTAAGGAGTTGCTGAGAGACTATTACCTGCACTTATAACTTTAATAAAAGCTAAAGCCCCGCATATTCCTTTAGATACGAAAACCTTTCAGTAAGTGCTCCTCCTCTCGTAATCGTTGCATTATGAATAAGCGAAGAATCTGTTCCCAGGTTATCTACCACGTATTTAATCAACTGCTCTCCAAAATACCGGGAGGCATCCTTAGGCAACTCATTCGGAAGATTACCGACTGCTACAATATCCACTGAGCTATTAAGGTAGGGAGCCGTCCTGGCGCCTGTCAACCTGTCAACTCCGTATATGGGAGACTGGATGGTACCATCTCCTAAATTACATGGCACAGAACCGTGATAATCGTCTGTAATATCAGAAATTGTTTTTATTCTAAAGTCATCCCGCTTCATATCTTCCAACTCAAAAAGCCGTGGTACCCCTTCATCCCAATACACACCATTAAGTAATATATCTGTAGCTGAAAGATAATCGCGAAACAGACAGTCGTATTCTTCAGGATGTTCATGAAATTTTTCTCTATCATACTTTTCTCCTGATTTATGGCGATAAAGCTCCGCTCCTTTCAGATTCACGTACACAGGATAAGAAAACTCTTCAGACAAAAACTCGTCAGGCTCTACCTGGTGCATCCCCATCAAAGTCATAACTTCCAGGATGCCATGAGCCACCCTGCCACTTCCGGTTACCACAACTTTGACATTCGGTAATTTGAGTCCGAAGTAGGAGCCTGTCAGCGATTCGAAATCATATCTTTCATAAATCCGTTCTAAACGATAGTCCCCGGTTCTGTTTCCATAAGCCCACATTCCATTATGCGCGCCAACCACTCCTGCAAAAAAGCCAAATCCAAGCACACGCGCACCATCTGCATGTTCCAGGCACTCATAATCAACCAGCGTAATTTTCTTGCTGACGATATCACGCATCATCTTCTGGTTGTAAGGCTGCATTTTCCTGGTATGTGAAAAGAAAAAGTAAGTTTTCTCCGGAATTAACATGTCCACAGGAATTTCCTTAATACCGAACAAAACATCACAGGAAGATACGTCTGCCACCACCTGAATCCCTTCCTGATGGTATTCTTCATCAGTAAAGCACCTGTGAGCCGAAGACTCTACCAATACAGTGATTCCTTTATTCTGCTGCAACCATTTGCATTGTTTGGGAGTGAAAGCCACCCGATTGTCCTGAGGAACTTTTCCTTCCTTAATAATACCAAACTTCAATTTATAATGTATTTAAAAGAGGGCGCAATTTAGTGCTAATTCATCTTATTTGAAAAGCAGCAAGCACAGGCAGCTCTGTTTACACAATTATGATCCCTTAGATGGCATTGATTCATAATAGCAGCCCAATCCTGAATAGCCGAAAATGTTTACAAAATTTTGGTAGTACTGCATGGAAAATGTAATATTGCACCCCATTTCCATTAACGCCCGGGTGGCGGAATTGGTAGACGCAGCAGACTCAAAATCTGCCGTTCGCAAGGACGTGCTGGTTCGATTCCAGTCCCGGGCACCAGAAGCCTTCCACACAAACGGAAGGCTTTTATCTTTTGGAAAAATTCTACATAAAGAAGCTTAGTATCCAAACTCCTTTACAAGTGTATTAAGCAGATACAATTTAGGATCGCTGAAATATTCCCAAAACATAGCACCTCCCAACTTATGCTTCTTTATATAATCGCATTTCAGCCTGACTGACTTTTCATCATCATAAAACAGTACAGTCTTTCTCTCCTTATTAAACAGATAAGGCATTTCAGATTCCTTGTCCCAATACCTTACAAAACCTTTCCTATTCACCAGGCTGTCTTTCATATAGCTATAGCCCCCACCATAAGCCGGACGTACCGGTATCTGATACAATCCATTATTCTCAACACTCTTTACTACCCGACCCTTTCCATAAAAAGGGAGTCCTACCACTATCTTCTCAGGCTTCACACCCACCAGCATCATATTCTTTACGCACACATCCACCGAATAGATATAAGGCATATTTGAAGGAGTGTACAGATTAGAATGATGAGCTGCCATATTATCATAAGTGCCATCAAAATCATAACTCATCAGATTGATATAGTCCAGATAATTTTGGGCAATCTCTAATTGAGTGTGTTGCAGAAATTCCCGGGAACCGCCAATGGCAGTAGTCACTAAATACTTTTTCCCGGTGCGCTTACCCAATACATCCAGTCTTTCTCTTAACTCTTTGAACATATTGGTATAGCCGGTTCTGTCTTCAGGCCTGAACTTGTTGTTATCACCCTTCATTCCCGGATACTCCCAGTCAATATCAACTCCGTCCAGATTATGAGCTGCAACGATATCTACCGCACTTTGTGCGAATGCAGCAGTAGAAGTATCTGAAAGCATTGCATCAGAAAAGTTCTTGCTCCATGTCCATCCTCCAATAGAGATCAGAATCTTCAAATCAGGATTTATCTTCTTAAGTTCATTAAGCTTTCTGAAGTTGAGGGTATCCGTCTTTTCATTGTGCAGCCATGCTCTGTTATCTTTTATATCCACAAAAGCATAATTGATATGTGACAACTTTTTCGCTGCTATGGCCTCAGTCTTTACAATATTGCCATCATAGCCACCCACATAACCGATAATAACCGGTTTTTTGCCCTTCTGAGCAGAAACTGCACCAGTAACGATTACTAATAAAAACAGGCCTGTAAGGCGTCCGAACATTCTTTTCATAGATAATTTTTTAATAAAATAAAACAAATAATTAGCTGCAAGATTCACCCCTCAAATTTCACTTAAGCTACCGGCTTGCTAAGTTACCTCTAAAACCCCCAGACAAGGGATACCGCTCAAGTAAGCTATATGCCACTCAAACCGATAATTTCAGGAATCATTGAAAAAGCCACCTCCCAGCCCCAGGCAGGGCACCACGATATCAGCTCTTCAGTTAACTTTACGTACAACCATAATCATTAAAATCTAAATCATCAGGCTGCCATTATGAAAAAAAATATTGTGCTGATTGTAATTATTTTCTGTGCGTTTCAAACACTTCACGCGCAACCGGACACGCAACTAAGAGAAGACATTCGTAATACCGGATTTGTACACCGCCCATTACCACTGGATTACAGCAAGTCTTTAGAGTCACAAGGACTCACCAAGAAGGTAATTACCTCCGATCTTCTTTGCGATATGGAATCTGCCAAAGGATGGACACACAAGGGAATAGGAGGAATATACTTTTCTTCTGACAGAAGCATGGATGGAAAAAAGAGCCTTAAACTCACGTCCCCAACCACCTATCCTCAATTCCTTAATTGGGGTATTGGCTTTGGTACGTCTATGGCAACCTACGACGTGGGCGGAAAGAACTGGGAGAAATATAATCGTATCAGGGTTTTCATTTATCCCGACTGCGAAGGTGCCCGAAGCATTTATCTTAATCTCATCATCGAGAACGACGGCAAAGAGAAGGTTCCGGATAAATACGAAAGAGAAGGTATTCATGAAATCAACCTGATAAACGGACAGTGGAATGAGTGTTATCTTGAATTTCCTGAACTGGCACGCGACAAGGTCACCAAACTATCCTTTGCGATTGAGGTATTTGGCAAAGAACGCACTATGGGCGATTCGCTCAAATTTGATATAGATGCCATAACGCTTGAAACAGTGGATCAGCCGGAAGTAGCACTGGGATGGAAGCCCGGTATCAACCGTATCATATACTCAACGAGTGGATACAGGCCTGCGAGTGTCAAATCTGCTATCGTAAACGTACCGGGAAACAACGGCAGGTTTCAACTGATTGACCACGTCACCAATGGCATAGTATATGAAGGGAAAATCAAACCTTCGATAACCAGGATCGGCAGTTTTGAAACTCTGGACTTTTCCGACTTTACCAAAAAGGGCCAATACAAGATACGTGTGGGCAATGTCGTTACACAACCATTTTATATTGACAATAATGTGTGGGACAATTCTGCCTGGCGTATGCTAAACTTTATCTTTTGCGAAAGATGCGGTTATCCTATCCCGGGTGTGCACGGCGTTTGTCATACAGACTTGAACGGCACATTCAAAGGTCAGACATTCGTTATGAATGGAGGATGGCACGATGCAGCCGATATGTCACAACAATTCCTTCAGTCAGGAGAGATTGTGTATGGCCTTCTCGAGGTGGCCAACCGAGCAAAAGAAAAAGGAGAGAATGATTTATACCTGAGAACCATAGAGGAGGCCGAGTGGGGAATAGACCTACTGCTAAAGAGTCGCTTCACAGAGGGGTATCGGGCTCAAACGTGGGGAACAAATCTCTGGACGGACGGGTTCATCAGGACAAAAGATGACACTATGCGCTATAGAAAAATAAGAGTACATAACAGAGCATTTGAAAACTTTGTATTTTCTGGTATTGAGGCATTCGCAGCTCTGAGCATCCAAAACGACAAGATGCTTAAAGAAAAACTGGCAAAAACTGCTATTGAAGATTTTGCTTTCGCAAAAAAACGATTTGATAGTCTTGGATTCAGAGACATCAGCAGTATAAGAGGAGGCGGAGACCACGCCGCTATGGCTTCAAACAGTCAGTACATGGCCAATATCTCCTTTGCTGCTACCATGCTTTACAAGATGACCGGTAACAAATACTATGCTGACGAAGCCGCCAACGCAATCAGATATACCCTGGAGTGTCAACGTACGGAACCACTAAATGATAAGAACAAAACCAGAGGATTCTTTTACCGGGATCTGGACAAAAAATCAATTGTACACTTCACACACCAATCGCGAGACCAGTACTACATGATGGCACTGACTGCATTGTGCGAGACCCAGCCACAACACGCTGATTATCCCAAATGGGCTTCTGCCATTAGATTGTATGGCGACTATCTGAAGTCTATTATGCAATATGTGAATCCTTATGGAATGGTACCAAGCGGTGTGTATCATATCGACGAGGTGAAGGACTCTGTCAACTTCTATAAAGTACAGGTGGGCGTTTTCTCAGGTGCTGAAAAAGATTACAAAGAGCAACTCAGGAATGGGGTGCAACTGGATGGCGAACACTATTTGAGAGTATTTCCCGTATGGTTCTCGTTTAAAGGAAATGCAGCAGTGCATCTCTCTACCGGCAAGAACGCTGCTCTTTGTGGCAAGTTTCTGAACGACCCCGAACTAATTGATATTGCCGAACAACAACTATTCTGGATTGTAGGGAAGAATCCCTTCGGGCAATCGCTCATCTGGGGAGAAGGAAGTAACTATCCTCAGCTCTATGTAGCACTGCCGGGCGAAACAGTAGGCGCTATCCCCGTAGGGATGCAATCAAAATTTAACGGCGACGAGCCTTACTGGCCTCAGACAAATACGGCTACTTATAAAGAAGTGTGGGGAGCGCCTGCCGCCAGGTGGATGTCTCTGATTGCCGAATTCTAGTTGGGCATATCAAAAAGGCAAAGTGCAATTTCTACACTTTGCCTTTCTCTTTAACGACTGATTATTTCAGCCTTTCATAAGACTCAACACTATATGAACCATCTGAGTTTTTAATGGTCTGCGTGAAGTGATCTTTATCAGGCATATCCAGGTCTATGGTGAAAGTATTACCGGCAATAATTGCGTAAGATGAGTTCAGGTCTGTCTCCTTGAATTGCTTGTCACTGACCATTTCAAAATTACCAAAGCCCATTCCGGTAGTTACCCTGCCGGAGTCACTTCGGTTTGTATGTCCAAACATGAAATACCCATTCCAGAAGGCCTTATACTGCGTTCGGTTATATACTGTCGTATCATTAGTAGCTGATACTCCAAAACCTTTCACTTCTTTCCACACCCCGTCCAACGGGCTTTCAGGCTTCGGGGACGACCGGTCATAATTTTCCGTCAGGATGGAAGAGATTCCATTAATCTGAATTCCATTGATAATCTGGCTGTAACCGTCTCCAGTAATCTTAATAAATAAACTATGATCCACAGGTTGGTCAGCAAAACCACTTCCCCTCGAACTGTATAATACATGCTCTACCAGCGTATCCCCTTCGGTAGAGTATCCACCCACCCCAAAGGAAGAGGTAGAATCCGCAGGATTAATCTGCGCGTACATAAACTGCTTATCGGTATATATTTTCAGTTGCTTCAAATCTTTGTAAGTCGTCTTCCTTCCGTCTTCCTGTTCCACCGTTTGAAGTGTTAGAAAGTAAGTACCGGGTATTTGCTCAGAGAGATCCAACTTGTGGGCACAACCGTAAACCAACATCATGATCACGGCTGCAGAGAGTACCTGTTTCATGATTCCTAGTTTTAATGTGATTGTAATTTAACACTTTTTTTAGATAATTGCAGAAAGATTCCTGAACTGCACCCTCGTTTCAGGAAGTACGAGTAAAATTAAACGTCTCACAATGAATAGATTCTGGAAAACAATTCTGGCTTACCTCGCGGCCCGGCGATATGGCAGCAGAGTATTAGGCGGCGGTTGTCTCGGCAGCATAGTCGTATTTTTCCTGGTGTACTGGCTTCTGGGCAATGTTCATTGCTAGTTCATAAACCCCCGGTTTCCCCATGTTTAAACAGGTTTCGGCCGGCACGGCCTATGCCTCTTCATCGGCAGGCCGTAGGGTTTGTCTATTTATCAGAAAAATTATCTTTCTTTAAGAGCTGAAATAAAAATAAGACTGTTATGAGTACTGCTCTGAAAGAAAGAAAACATCCGCGTGCACTTGCATTCCTCTTCTTCTCCGAAATGTGGGAACGATTTGGATATTATCTGATGATTGGCATCTTCACTCTCTACCTTAAGGATGTAAAGCAGGGATTTTCAATGACTGAGGCCGAAGCATCAGACTTGTATGGAACTTTTATCGCTTTGGTATTTCTGACTCCATTCCTGGGCGGGCTTATAGCTGACAGGTATTTTGGCTACCGGAGGTCAATCATTATCGGTGGCATCATGATGGGAATCGGATATTGCCTCATGGCAATCCATAATCTGACATTCCTTTACCTCTCTATGTTTCTGGTAATCATTGGCAATGGATTCTTCAAACCAAATATCTCCACACTTCTGGGAAATGTGTATTCCACCCCACAATATGCTGACCGAAAAGATGAGGGATACAATATATTCTATATGGGTATCAACATCGGCGCCTTCGTGTGTAACTTCTTCGGGGCTATCCTATATAATATGCTGGGATGGGGCTATGCATTTATAGCAGCAGGTATCGGTATGTTTATTGGCGTGATTATTTTTATTGCCGGCACAAAACATTATAAGGCAGCCGACGTAAAGAAAGGAGTGAAGGAAGGTGATATGTCATTCACCAGAATTGTCATGTTGATACTGGTGCCTTCGGTTGTGGCAGGTATTATTGGATGGTATATTCCCGGATCTATTTTTGGATCAGACAGCACTGATGCATTCATTTTTGCATGTATTCCCGTTATTTACTTCTACGTATCAATTTACCTGAAAGCATCGGCAGAAGAAAAACGGCCTATCGCTGCCCTGTTGGCAATTTTTGCCGTAGTGATATTATTCTGGGCCGTATTCAAACAGAACGGTTCCGCACTCAATACGTGGGCCGACCGATATACCGATCGTGAAGTAAGCGGCACATTGGGTAATGTATTTAATACCCTCAAATTTTCACAAACTGTCGACTATATAAAGGACTCAGTAGCCAAATACGATCATGCATTCCGTCTGCAGAAAGAGAACGGAGTCGTACTTAAAGAATATGCATTTCCTCCTTACTTTAAAAATGTGGCTCCTGAAAAATTGCCGCAGGAAGGTGCATCAATTGAATTATGGGCCACCAACCTGAGTCAGTCTATCAATCCCTTCTGGGTAATTGTGCTCACCCCTCTGATACTTGCACTCTTCAGCTATCTGAAACGCAAAAATGCAGAGCCTACTACGGCTACCAAAATCGCCTACGGGTTATTTATCTCGGGCCTGTCAGTACTCTTTATGATCGCTGCTGTATATGTAGGCAAAAACGGGGTAGAAAAGTCAAGTGTATGGTGGCTGATTCTGAGTTATGGTGTCATTACCATTGGAGAATTATTTCTCAGTCCGATGGGGTTATCTATGGTTTCCAAATTAAGTCCGGTTCGCATCACTTCACTCATGATGGGTGGCTGGTTCCTTGCTACATCTATCGGCAATAAACTTTCAGGAGTACTGGCAACTACATGGGATTCGTATGAAAACAAAGCCAACTATTTCTGGGTCAACTTCATACTTTTGATGGCAGCCACAGCTATTCTGGTATCCATGCTGAAATGGCTCAATAAGATTATGAAAGAAAAAGGAGTACACTAACAAAGCGTAAATTCCTGCTGCAAAATCAAACACGCATGAACACAATCAACCACCTGTTTAGAAAAGCTTACTTCAGCCCAATACTGCTTGCAATGATTTTTTTCCTGGTGCAGACAGTCGGATATGCGCAACATCAGTCTCTGGAAGACAGCATTTACCACATCATGCAACGAAGACCCACTGTCGGCCTCTCTGTAGCCGTAGTAAAGGGTGGGAAAATAATTTACAATAAGTCGTTCGGATATAAAAACCTTGAAGAGAAGACTCCACTCGAAAACAGTGATATTTTCAGAATTGCTTCCATTTCCAAATCATTCACAGTGACCTCTCTCTTACAGCAGGTCGAGAAAAGACGCCTTTCACTGGACGATGATGTGAGTGATCTTGTGGGCTTTACTATCAGAAATCCAAAATTTCCTGATAAAAAAATTACGCTCAGGATGCTTCTCTCTCATACGTCCAGCCTCAGTGATGCCAACGGTTACTTCACTCTGGATGTAATCAATCCTGCCAAAAGTAATAACACCGCGAAATGCTATAACGACTATGCACCCGGAACAGACTATCAATATTGTAATCTAAATCTGAACATTGCAGGTACTATTCTCGAACGGGTATCCGGCGAAAGGTTTGACCACTATGTAGTAAACCATGTACTGACCCCGTTGGGCATTTATGGAGGGTATAATAATGATGAACTTGACTCAAACCGCTTTGCCAGAATCTATGAATACAACTGGGATTCTTCCAGGTTCTACATCTCTACCGGCGCTTATGCCAGCCGTAAAAAAGAAATCGAACAATATGTGATGGGGTACAGTACTCCAATATTCTCACCCACCGGAGGAATGAAAATTTCTTCTACAGGACTGGCTACTTATATGATGATGCACATGAACGGAGGCAAACTCAACGGGGTACGAATCATAAAGAAGAAACATGAAATGGAAATGCGTAAACCCCTTTCACAGAAAGAGCTTTACGGAATGGGATTGCACACCACTACTAATCTCATTGAGGGCGAAACACTGATAGGACATACCGGTGTGGCTTACGGGCTTTATAGTTCCATGTTCTTCGAGCCAAAGAAAAAATTTGGTATTGTAGTGATCAGCAATGGCTGTGATCAGCGGTACGAGCACAGTTTCAATGCGGTGATCAGAGAAGTTACGAACGCACTTTACAAAGAACTGATACAATAAAAAGAGAACCCGCTATTGCTGCAGGTTCTCCACCCATTAATGATTTACTTGTATTCCTGAAAATACCAGGCGTGATAAGATCACTCATCAATGGTCGTAGCCGGAAATTGTACCGGCAAACTCCGTTGTAGCCATCTTACTACTCCCTAAAATGAGGTGGGCTTCAGAAGTGGCACTTCCTGAATAGCATAACTATCCTGGCTCTCACCCGCAAGCATTTTGTCCAGATGAGAGTACACCACAAACACGCGCCTGCCATCACTCGTCAGGGAAGATGCAAACACATCACTACCCGTCACATAATTAGTACTGGGTGTCCCGGTATTCCATTGATCAGTAGAAGTGAAGGAAAGTACCCTGTCGTAACTCACTACTACCAGTTGCTTCCCGTCTTTGCTAAGGAGCAACCCATCAGGAAGCACAATCTCACTTCCCAGTTTTACCACTGAAAACTTCTCCGGGGAGTGCACAGGGATCTTAATAATCTGATTAAGCGCTGTATGGGTTACCAATAAGAAACCATGCGAATCGTACTGAATACCATTAAATCCAAAGTCCATTGGCCCCACCGCAAAATCAGGATTACTAAAAAACACAGATGCCTTTCCATTCTTATCCACTTTGTAGATTACCGGCGAGGCGCTATTAGTTACATAAGCATTCCCATCCGGATCAATTGCCTCATCATTAAGGAAAACAGGCTCGCCAGGAAGTAGTCCGGATACATCCGAAAAAAAGATGGGAGCTCCGTTATTCAGATCATACACTCCCACTCCGTTTCCG
>JACFNA010000008.1:0-26600 GCA_019455085.1 Chitinophagaceae bacterium | reverse complement strand
CGATATTGCAAACCCAAAGTCTGCGCCTGGACTTGTCAACTTTTAGTCCGGTAGATCCATTTAATCCTCCATCAGAAGTTACCGCCTGATACACTCCCGCGAAAGAAACCGAGCCTACCTGCCCCATTGAAGCAGAACTCACCAGAAAGGAATTATGGATGGGGTCAAATGCAAGCCCTTCAGGAAAAAGGTCAGGCGACACAAAGTCTATATGGCTTGGCGCTTTGTGTGGATTTCCATCTCCTCCGGGACCATCCTTACTGCATCCCATCATGATGCCCGCAATAGAAAGCATCAAATAAAACAGATTCTTTTTCATATACTAATAATTAAAAGGTGAACAATCAAAACTTAAAATTGAACACCTCAAAAGTCAATCAGAATCTATGGGAAGACAATACACTTTTTAGCGTATTTTGGAGATACCCTTTTTGGTGTACTCCTCAATAATTACCAGTATGAGTCGGGTTATAACAATTTATGATCCACTGCATACTTCACGAGTGAAGCAGTGTTCCTCAGATGTAGTTTGGCAAGGATATTTTTTCTATGAGTATCCACAGTAACGGTGCTCAGAAAAAGCCGGCCAGCAATTTCTTTATTCGTGAGTCCTTCTGCTATCAACTTTACAATTTCTATCTCTCTGGGGCTTAATGGCCGCTCTGCTTCCTGTGACTGTATGCCCGGGTCTGAGAGATGAGTAAGGAGGTTATTGGATATCACAGTGCTGACATACTTCTCTCCTCCACTTACCCTTTCCAGTGCTTTTAATAATTCTTCTTTGCCTGTGTCTTTATTCAGGAATCCATCTGCTCCCGCTTTCAGCATCTTGCTCACAATAGAAGCATCACTAAGCATACTGACCACAATCACTTTCACGAAAGGCTTTTCCTTCTTAATAATCCTGGTGGCTTCAAGGCCATTCAAAACCGGCATATTAATATCCATTATCACACAATCAATATCGCTCTCCAGGACTATATCCACCGCCTCCTGCCCATTCTGTGCAGTAATCACATCGCCGATCATCGCTTCGCCTTCAATCAGCTTAGAGATGCCATCAGTAATCAACCGATGATCATCAGCTACTAATATATTCAATGGTAACAGCGGAGATTTCATTTTCTTTTCTGATTGTATGGTATTTCTATGGAAATGCTGGTTCCTTTTCCCTGATGAGAGTCGATCGCAATAGTCCCTTTCATTAATTGGGTTCTTACTTTTAAGTTTTGCAGCCCGTGCCCTTCAACTTGCTTACCTGCGTCAAACCCATTTCCATCGTCTTCAATCATCAGGACGATTTTTTCATCACGCATCCCTAACTGAAGCGATACCTCTTTAGCATCGGCGTGTTTTATCACATTATTAATCAGCTCCTGAACCATTCTGTACAACGATAATTCAAAGTCATGGCTCATCCGTTCCACTGTACCAAAAGTCGAGAAATGAATTTGAATTGGTGATGTCTCCTTAATCCTGGTAACAATAGCTTCAACAGCAGAGATCAGGCCGAACTCTTCAAGTATTCTTGGGCTCAGGTTGACCAATAGTCTGCGCACATCCTGCATTGCCTCTCCTACAAGGCTGTCAGACTGCCTGGCAATGGCTTCTGCCTGATCTTTCTCTTCAGCCTTTAACTTCTCTGACAAGGAAGATAAAGACAAGCGCAATGCCGAAAGTTTTACTCCTACTTCATCATGCAAATCTCTGGCAATTCGCCTTCTCTCTTCTTCCTGAGTGGCTACCATCAGGTTGATTCGCTTCTCCTGTCTGCGCTCAAGAGCCCGAATATGATTTCGATAAAAGAAAAAGAATATCGCACCTAAAAGTAAACCACACAACAAATAAGCCCACCATGTAAGCCACCAGGGTGCTCTAATCGTAAATGCGTAAGACACCTGGCTCCACACACCTGAAGGGCTTAATGCTTTTAGCTTAAATAAATATTTTCCCGGGGGAATATTGCCTAATACTGCAACCGTATTATTGCTCAATGGGCTCCAGTCATTACTGTAGCCCTCCAACAGGTATTGATACTTCATCTGCTGTGCGGCTGCCGGATCTACCGCAGCAAAACTGATGGTAACCGTATTCTCATTATAGGGAAGTACAAGATTATGCGGTACGGGATAAAACCTTCCAATACTGTCAAACCGAATCGCCTTATGTTCATCTCTCATAGAGTCCAACACACTTTCTTCGAGCACCTCACCAAATACAGAAACCATCTCATTTACCCTCGCCAGGCTATCCTCTTTATTTTCACGTATATCCATTATCGACAGATTATGCCAGCACACATTCTTCTCATTCACTTTTACGGACTTTATAACAAGTTCAGGTGGGTTGCCGGGCAATTTGCCTACCAGGTTGTAATCAAACCTGATAAGGCCATGATCTCTGCTCCCAATCCAGAGTACCCCCAGTGAATCAACAAAAAGCGCCCCGGTATTTACTTCTCTTACCGGATATCCATTACCCTCGTTAAAGTTCTCGAAAGAGACCTCAGCACCCTTGTCATCAGAATATATCCGCCGCAAAAGCGAAATGCCATTATTGGTTCCTACCCAAATCCTGCCCGAAACCTTATCTTCTGCAAGCGCCCATACATAATTGTCCGGAAGCCCCTGTGAAGTAGTATAATTTTCAAATTTCCTGCCATCAAAAAAGCTGAGTCCCCGACTGGTGCCAAACCACACCCCTCCATTCTTATCCCCGATAGCAGCATAAACAGTATTGCTCGCCAACCCCTGTACTACACTGTAATTATGAAATGAAGTACCATCAAATTTACTCACCCCATTGTCGTGAGTGGCAATCCAGATATCTCCATTGACACTTTCCAAAAGGCTTAGCACGTTGTTACCTGCCAATCCCTGATCACTTGTATAACTTGTAAACCTCACTCCATCAAACACACTTACTCCTTCAAACGTCCCAACCCAGATTCTTCCTTTCGAATCTTCCATTAAAGCGCTTACCGTATTGCCAGCCAGGCCCTGTGCAACAGTGTAATTGGTAAACTTTACGCCATCATACTTCACAAGGCCTGCCTTGTCAGTGCCAATCCACAAATTGCCTTTCCGGTCGGGCATGACCGTCCAGATGGCATCGTCAGGCAATCCCTGCCGGGATGTAAAACTGCGAAACAATTTTCCACCGTATTCCATTAACCCATGTTCTTTTAGCCCAAGCCATAAGTTACCGGTTAAGTCCTGATTGATACCAAATACATCGTCAGCTGATAGCCCCTCCGGCAAATGCACGGCTGAAAGACCATTTGCCTTATACCTGAACACCCCGTTTCCCCAAGTGGTAAACCACAGATTACCTTTCTCGTCATTCCTGATGCTGGTAATATTTCCTTCCCGGCCACCCTGAATAATATTGTAACTCACCATCTCACGACCATTAAACTTCAGAACTCCTTTATTAGAAGTTCCTATCCAGATGTTCCCTTCATCATCTTCTTCAGCACAGTTAATCTTATTCTCTGAAAATTTCTGCCCCAGAGAATAAACAGTGAAACTCTTCCCATCCCACTTTGAAATTCCGGATTGCGAACTGACCCAAATGTCTCCATCATGCCCCTGCATCATATTAGAGACAGCATTATCAGCAAGTCCATCCTTTACCGAATAGTTCTTAAACTGACGACCATCGTAATTACTTAATCCGCCTGTGGCCGTACCAATCCATAAGGTGCCATCCTGTGCCTTCAAAAGACAACGGATATAGTTATCCGGAAGCCCCTGCGAAGTAGTAAAATTTGCAAACGACTTTCCATCGTATCTGGCAAGTCCTCCCTCACTGGTTCCCACCCAAAGATTGCCTCTGGCATCCTCAGCAAGTGAAGAAATAAAATTGCCGGGCAAGCCGTCCTTAGTAGTAAAGGTTACAAAGCGATACCCATCATATCTGGTCAATCCGCCACTGGTAGCAAACCACAGGTTTGCATCAGATGATTGCAGTATCGAAAAGACCACATTACTCGCCAGTCCCTGTGCGATAGTATAATTTGCACATGAGCTACCATCGTATCTGCAAACTCCATCTCCGGCTGTTCCCAACCACAGATTCCCCATCTTGTCAAAAGCGCTGCAGAGAATTGAATTTACAGGAAGCCCTTGCGAAATTCCATAGTTAATAAAAAAGGGGGACTCTTCTCCTTCCGCGCTTCTGACTTCCGGGTTACCCACATTTGTGACCCGGGGTGGCGGCTTTGTATTCAGCAGATCTTTCTTTAGCCCCTCAGGGATTCTAATGACCATGCCTTTTCCCGAAGGTGCTTCTACTTTTTCTATTCCATTCTCAAAATGCACTGCTGAATCCCTGCATGACACGAACCCGGGAAGATAAAGCACTGTCAGCCACACGACCAAAGGGATGGCTCCATTGAAAAAACTTGCTTTGACATGGCTCGATTTTTTCAATGATTTGTATTTTTCGTATCCCTAAATTTAGGACTTGTCGGCAATACAAAAACTTTTAATTTGAAAAGGTGAGGAACTGGCTCTGACCTAACCAATTGACCATATCCAGAGCATATAGGTATCTATTATTAAAGGGAGATTCGCCAATATTAAAGCTCAAAAATCTTATCCATAAGTACCCATTTCTGCCCCGCTCCAGCAAAAGGTAGCCTTTGCTGAAAATTGTCCATCAGTGCTTCCCATTGTTGCACTTTTTCGTTCTCCAAATCCATCCTCCGCTTCGTTTCAAACGAAAATTCTTCACCTGCTTCAATGACCATACACAACCTGTTTCCGGCTCTGAAAATCTCCATCTTTTTGATCCCTGAATCCCGGATCGAAGCCATTACCTCAGGCCACACATTGCGATGCCACTCCTCATATTCAGCTATGAGCCGTGGATCATCTTTAAGATCAAGGACAAGACAATACTTCTTTATCATTGTAAAAAATAACTGATAAGAAATGATTAATAATCTCTTCTCCGGATTTTTATCTTCAATGCATTAGGTATATCATTTTCACTTATCAGAATAAGATAGCCTCCGCCACCCGAGCCTGAGAGTTTATATCCTGCACACAGGCTCTTATATTGATCAATCAGCGTAATAATTTCATCATCTACCATCTTTGGGAACATCTTTACCTGGGCATTAAAAGAGTCTGTGAAATATTTTCCAAAAGTCTCGAGGTCTTTACTTCTAATGGCCTCCCAACAATTGTTTGCAGCATCAGCAAGTGCCCTCGCGTTTTCTTCATTAATATTCGTATCTGCAAGTACGTTATAGCTGCCTACCCGCGGCCCCAGTGTCAGGAGGTAAATTTTATCTTCCAGCCACTGCAATACATCTTCATCCAATATGCTTTCTATAGACGCCGGCCAGTAATCCCCACTTTTATAATTGAGTTTGTTAAGCCCCGGAAAAATTATCCCGATTGAATCCTGGGAGCCGGATACCATCTCTGTACCAGGAGGATTTTCATAACTGAACAGCACTTTGGCTAATTGCTCCGGATTCCCTCCCGGAATGGAGGTTTTCCAGAGTTCTATTGCTTTATTGCGCGAACTACTCGCCATCCCGCTCCGATTATTAAACTCCACCGTGGGTTCAATAGAAATGGTGAGTACAGGTCCCGGATGAAATTTGGACACATAGGGCTGATCCAGCCAGCCCCCCGCAATATCTATTCGAAAGGGAATGATGCTGTTTGTGCGGAGTTGAGTAGTGGACCTCACAGGTAAATTTTCATGAGGAATTCTCCTTAAAACAATATACTCAATCCCCTTACTCCTGCATAAATTCTCTTTGGCAAGTGTATGCCCATCCTCATTCACCACAAAGATTTCAGGCCGGATTTCTTCTAATTCAGCCACAAAATCCAGTAATCCGCTTCCTCTGCTGATCCTGCATTCATGCACACACTTCAGCGCATCAATCATGTACTTTCTTTCCTGCTGATTAGTGACGGGATACCTGCCTTTCAGATCACCCACTGTTTTGTCGGATCCTATACAAACATACAGATCACCATAAGAGGCTGCTTCAGTAAGAAAGGCAATATGGCCGCTGTGCAACAGGTCAAAACAACCGCTTACAAAAACTTTTTTTGCTGACATAAGTGAATGCACAAAATACGAATGAAAAGGGAATTTCAGAATGTCGTTCCGATGGCGCACCTTTTCAATATGGTTAAAATTACAAGTGAAAACAGAAGTAAGGTGCTTCCACAAAAAAGCCGGAACTCCCGCTCCGGCTACGCACATTAACCTTCAATTTCTACATTAAACAAGAAACTTAAATTCCTTTTCTACGCCATTCAATTCTTTGAAATCTACATTAAACCTCTTCATCCGGTCTATTAATGCCTGATAATCGGAACGATGCTTCAATTCAATTCCTACCAGCGCAGGGCCCGATTCGCGGTTTATCTTTTTCACGTATTCAAAAAGTGTGATATCATCATCCTTAGAGAGCACATTATTCACAAACTCTCTCAAGGCACCCGACCGCTGTGCAAAATTAATCAGAAAATAATGCTTAAGCCCTTCATAAACCAATGCTCTCTCCTGCATATCAGCAGTACGGCTGATGTCATTGTTGCCCCCACTTACTATACACACTACATTCTTCCCTTTGATTTCGTCAGCACAATCATCCAGGGCGGCAATCGAAAGAGTTCCGGCAGGTTCTGCTATAATAGCTTCCTCATTATAGAGATGGAGTAACGTGGAGCACACCTTCCCTTCCGGAATCAGTTTCAACTCGTTCAAAACCTCTTTACAAATCTTATAAGTTATCTCCCCTGTCCTCTTGACACTGGCTCCATCCACAAACGTATCAATGGAAGTCAGCGTCACGGGCCCGCCTTCTTCAAATGCCCTGAAAAGACTGGGGGCTCCCTGTGGCTCTACCCCAATGATTCTCGTTTTCGGAGAAACCTGTTTAAAATAGGTGCCCACTCCAGAAGCCAATCCGCCACCACCAATCGGAATGAAAATATAGTCGACATCAGATAACTCATTCAAAATTTCCATCCCCACAGTTGCCTGACCCTCTATCACTTTCAGATCATCAAAAGCCGGGATAAATACGGCGCCGGTTTCCTTCTCATATTCCTTTGCTGCTACCGCACAGGCATCATAGGTGTCTCCCACGAGCCTTATTTCCACATACTCCTCCCCGAACATTTTAGTATGGCTCACCTTCTGTTTGGGGGTAATCACCGGCATAAAAACTGTTCCTTTAATCTTGAGCAGCCTGCAACAATAAGCAAACCCCTGTGCGTGATTTCCTGCGCTGGCACATACGACTCCTTTATTCATTTGTTCCCTGCTCAGCGTCTTCATTTTATTGTAGGCTCCACGTAGCTTATAGGAACGAACCACCTGCATGTCTTCTCTTTTCAAATAGACATTTGCACCGTACTTCTTCGACAGATTCGCATTAAACTGAAGAGGGGTATTCAGTACTACCCCCTTCAGCCTGATGAAGGCACCGTTAAAATCAAATTGCGATTGTAGCAATGAAGCCGGAGCCTCTAATTCTTGTTGTAGCATAAAAATTATACTGCTTGATTTTCAGGACGTAAATTTCTCACTGACTTTCCAGCCTGCCACATTTCACTTTCACGCAACTCCTTCAGTTCTTCGTCTAAGTGTACACGATAGTCGCTCTTGCTATTACTTTCAATAGATTTAGCTGCTTCCTTCCCTGCTGCCACACTCTTGTACAATTCATCAAATACAGGCAAAGTAGCATCTCTGAACTTTTTCCACCAATCAAGTGCACCCCGCTGTGCAGTAGTAGAACAGTTGGCATACATCCAGTCCATGCCATTCTCTGCCACTAATGGCATGAGCGACTGAGTCAGCTCTTCCACAGTTTCGTTAAAGGCTTCACTGGGTGAGTGGCCATTCTTTCTAAGAGTTTCAAACTGTGCAGCAAAAATTCCCTGTATGGCTCCCATCAGTGTACCGCGCTCACCGGTAAGGTCGCTATATACCTCCTTCTTAAAGGTGGTTTCAAACAAGTAACCTGACCCAATTGCAATCCCCAATGCTATTACCCTGTCAAATGCCTTCCCTGTTGCATCCTGATAAATCGCATAACTACTGTTCAGCCCGCGCCCCTGAAGAAACATTCTGCGCAACGAGGTACCACTTCCTTTAGGGGCTACCAGGAATACATCTACATCAGCGGGAGGCACAATACCTGTCTGATCGTTGTAGGTAATCCCGAAACCGTGAGAGAAATACAATGCCTTACCTGCGGTAAGATATTTTTTCACCAAAGGCCACAATTCTATCTGCGCAGCATCACTCAGTAAATAGCAGATTATAGTGCCACGCTGTAAAGCCTCTTCAATTTCAAATAAATCTTTCCCTTCTACAAAACCGTCAGCAACGGCCTTATCCCAGCTCTTGGAATTCTTACGCTGACCCACAATCACATTGATACCATTATCTCTCTGGTTTAATGCCTGCCCCGGCCCCTGCACACCGTATCCGATTACTGCTACTACCTCATCTTTCAAGACTTGTTGTGCCTTTGACAACGGGAATTCGTCACGTGTGATTACATTTTCTTTAGTGCCTGCAAAATCAAGTACTGCCATGTTTTTTCTTTTTTTTATTATTTGAATTTTTGTTTGTTTATAATGAGAATACAGACTGGTCTTCGGGGATAGAATTGATCTCGAAGTTTTCAGCCGGTTGTTTCCTTTCGAATTCCTTCACTTTTTCATGGAATCCCGTGCTCTTTTTGATAATAGCCACTCTGGCTCCGCGAACAAATTCAATCAGTCCGAATGGTTCGAAAAACTTCACCAGGCGATCGATTTCCTCACGATGGCCGGTAGCTTCAAACACGATATAATCTTTGCGAATGGCAATGGCTCGTGCTCCATATTCATGCAATAGCCTCTCCACTTTTACTTTTTCGGTAATGCTTTCTGATGGCACTTTAAAGAGTCCCATTTCCTGCCAGATTACTTCTTCTTCAGTATGAAAATAAGCCTTAAGCACATCCACCTGCTTTTCAATCTGGCGTACTAATTTCTGCACAGCTTCATGGGTTTCCTGAATGACAATTGTAAACCGGTGAATCCCCTGCACTTCGGAAGGTGCAGTATTCAGGTATTCGATATTGATTTTTCTGCGAGAAAAAATATTAGCCAAACGTCCAACCATTCCCACCCTGTCTTCGGTGTAAACGGTGATAGTATATTCCTGTTTCATTATTAATATTTTTAAAAAAGTTATGACAATCTGATTTCTGATACGCTGCATCCCTGTGGTACCATTGGGAACACGTTGTTTTCTCTACCCACCTTCACTTCCAACAGATAGGATCCTTCATGCTTAACCATTGCTTCAAGGGCTGCCTTAAGTTGATCTCTTTGTTCCACCCTTGCAGAGGCAATATCATACGCTGAGGCCAACTTCACAAAATCAGGACTTTCTATATCAGTGAATGAGTATCTGCGTTGCATAAACAATTCCTGCCACTGACGCACCATTCCCAGATAGTGGTTATTAAGAATTAAGATTTTCACACCAATATTATTTTGCATGATAGTACCCAACTCCTGAATAGTCATCTGAATACCTCCATCACCTACTACTGCAATAACTTCTCTTTCAGGTGCACCCAGCTTGGCCCCAATTGCCGCCGGCAATCCAAATCCCATAGTGCCCAACCCGCCACTGGTTACATTACTCTTACTCTTCTTAAACTTTGCATAACGGCAGGCTACCATTTGATGCTGGCCTACATCGCTCACGATCACCGCATCACCACCGGTAATTTCATTCAATATCCTAACCACCTCACCCATGCTAAGCACATCGGTCTCCGGGTACAACTCTTTTTTGATGCATACTTCATCCTCCTTTTTAGCAAGCTCCTTAAACTGAGCCACCCATTCCGTATGTTTCTTTTCCTCTATAAGCTTTGTCAGCATAGGAAGCGTTTCTTTACAGTCGCCCCATACTGGTACATCTGCCTTTACATTCTTATCAATTTCTGCAGGGTCAATATCCAGATGTACTACTTTAGCTTGCTTAGCATATTTATCTAACCTACCAGTTACACGGTCATCAAACCGCATCCCTACCGCAATCAGCACATCACATTCGTTAGTCATCACGTTGGGTGCATAGTTTCCGTGCATACCCAGCATTCCTACATTCAGCGGGTGATCAGTATCTAAAGCACTTAACCCCAGTACAGTCCAGGCAGCGGGAAGTCCTCCCTTTTCAATAAAGGATCTGAACTCCTCTTCAGCATTTCCTAATATTACCCCCTGGCCAAAGATGACCATTGGTTTTTGAGCTGAATTAATCAGGGCAGCAGCCTGCTCTACATATTCCTTGCGTACTACAGGTTTCGGGCGATAGCTACGGATATGTTCACACTTTTCGTAAGCAAAGTCAAACTCCTGCACCTGCGCATTCTTGGTAATATCAATCAGTACAGGGCCCGGCCTTCCACTGGCCGCAATGTAGAATGCCTTGGATAACACTGCAGGTATTTCTTCTGCATCTGTAATCTGATAGCTCCACTTAGTCACAGGCGACGTAATGTTAATAATGTCTGTTTCCTGAAATGCATCAGTGCCTAATAGTGGTGCAAACACCTGGCCTGTAATACACACCACAGGGGTACTATCGATCATTGCGTCAGCCAGACCGGTTACCAGATTCGTAGCTCCCGGCCCGCTGGTAGAGAGTACTACTCCCGTCTTACCGCTTACTCTCGCATATCCCTGAGCCGCATGCACCGAGCACTGCTCGTGACGTACCAGGATATGCTTTAACGGGTCGTTGTAATGATACAACACATCATAAAGCGGCATAATGGCACCACCCGGATATCCGAAGAGCGTCTCTACTCCTTCTTTCAAAAATATTTCGAGAATGGCCTCTGAACCCGACACCCTGCGTGTCGCAGTAGTATTTTGAGCTGTCTTTGTATCTGTTTCCTGAATTGTTACACTCATGATTTTATGTTTTAAATATTTTAAAATTCATCTGTTACACATCCTTCAGAAGCATTGCTTACTGTTTTTGCATATTTGTAAAGTACTCCTGATGAAACCTTTAATTGGTGAGGAACCGGATGTTTTTGTTTCCTCTCTTTTATTACTTCGTCACTTACCTGAAGTGTGAGTTTATTATTTACTGCATCAATCTCAATGATATCATCATCTTCAACCCATGCTATAAGCCCTCCTTCATAAGCTTCAGGAGTGACGTGTCCGACGACGAATCCGTGCGTGCCCCCACTGAATCGTCCATCAGTAATCAAAGCGACCGTGTTACCCAGCCCTGCTCCGATAATTGCAGAAGTCGGCTTCAGCATTTCGGGCATTCCCGGTGCCCCCTTCGGCCCTACATTTTTAATTACTACCACATCGCCGGGTTTTATCTGATGTGAGTTAATTCCTTCTATCAGATGATGTTCGCCATCAAATACTCTTGCAGGCCCTACAAACTTTTCACCTTCTTTTCCGGTAATCTTTGCTACACTCCCCTGCGGAGCCAGATTTCCATAAAGTATTTGCAGATGCCCGGTCGGCTTTATAGGGTCTTCAAAGGAGTGTACAATCTTTTGAGTTTTAAAATCCAACTCTTTTACCTCTGCAAGATTCTCTGCAATGGTTTTCCCCGTCACTGTCAGGCAGTCTCCATTCATCTTTCCACGATTCAGCATATACTTCATTACTGCCGGTATGCCTCCATGTTCATGAAGGTCCTGCATCAAATACTTACCGCTTGGTTTAAAATCGGACAACATAGGCGTCACATCACTGATTCGCTGAAAATCTTCCTGTGTAACAGATATGCCTACACTTTTTGCCATTGCAATCAGGTGAATCACCGCATTCGTCGAACCACCCAGTACCATTATCAGTTTTATCGCATTTTCAAATGCTTCCTTAGTCATAATGTCGCGTGGCAGAATATTCTTCTCAAGGAGATTTCTCATGGCCTTTCCTGCATCGTCACACTCTTTTCTTTTCTCAGGACTGATTGCAGGATTACTGCTTGAATAAGGAAGGCTCATTCCCAATGCCTCAATTGCGGAAGCCATTGTATTCGCCGTGTACATACCTCCACAGGCACCCGGACCCGGACAACTGTGTCGCACAATCCCATGAAAATCCTGCTCAGACAAGTGGCCTGAAATCTTTTGTCCCAATGCCTCAAATGCCGATACAATATTCAGGTCTTGCCCCTTATAATGTCCCGGTGCGATCGTTCCTCCATACACCATCAATGAAGGGCGGTTCAGCCTGCCCATAGCTATCAGCGCACCCGGCATATTCTTATCACATCCCGGCACAGCGATTAACCCATC
Source organism: Chitinophagaceae bacterium (assembly GCA_019455085.1). Taxonomy (GTDB): domain Bacteria; phylum Bacteroidota; class Bacteroidia; order Chitinophagales; family Chitinophagaceae; genus Ginsengibacter. Next base: position 14,266 of record JACFNA010000008.1, on the reverse strand, counting down.
ATAATATTGTGCACCACAAACAGTTTCTATTGAATCAGCAATTACGTCGCGGCTTACAAGCGAATAACGCATGCCGTCTGTGCCATTGCTCATACCATCACTCACACCGATGGTATTAAAAATCAAACCCACCATCCCATGATCCCATACCGACTTCTTCACATCAGCCGCAAGTCCATTCAGATGCATATTGCAGGTATTCCCATCGTAGCCCATACTCACGATGCCCACCTGAGCTTTATTCATATCTTCGTCCTTTAGTCCGATCCCGTAAAACATAGCCTTTGCTGCGGGCTGTGTTTCATCCTGAGTAAGGGTTTTGCTGTATCTGTTCATTTCACTCATTGTGCTGCCTCCATTTTATCTTTTATTAAATACTTACTATTTGAAAAATTTTCTCTCACTAAATCTTTATATGCCGCCTGAATCTTTGCCCCCAGGCTCTCATTCCAGGGCATTGAGAAGCTATTCTTATTTACAGAAGCAATTCCAATCACTTCTGCTGCCGTGCCACAGAAGAATGCACTATCTGCTATAAATAATTCTTCAGTAGTGACTGGCTTTTCTTCCACTCTGATGTTTAATGCATTCGCTAATTCGATTACGGTTGCCCTTGTAATACCCGGAAGAATATTTCCCAGAGCCGGAGTTATCAGCATTCCGTTCTTTTCCAGAAAAATATTAGCTCCGGGGGCCTCTGCCACATAACCGTTCATATCGCACAGAAGCGCTTCATCATAACCGTTAGCCTTTGCTTCATAACTTGCCAGGATAGAGTTCACATAGTGTCCGCATGCTTTTGCTTCTATTTTGAATCCTTTAGGATTAGGCCTTTGAAAAGAAGAAAGGAAAACAGATACCAGTTTCTCTCCCAGAAAAGGTTGCATCGGCCAGGTCTCGATTACAATATGAGAATACTCATTTGGATTGAACCCCATATTGGCGGGCGCATACACCAAAGGCCTGATATAAGCTTCCTTGTGTCCATTGCGCCGCAATACTTCGTAGCTCGCATCTATCAATTGTGCTGTCGTCCAGGTGTAGGGAAGGCTTAATAACTGAGCTGAACGCTTCAACCGGTCAAAGTGCTCAACTGCCTTAAAAATTTTTGTAGTGCCTTCTATTGTTTCGTAAGCCCTGATTCCCTCAAATACACCATATCCATAGTGAAGCGTCTGCCCATATAAATGAGAGGTCGCCTCGGCGGCTCTCAGGAATTCGCCATCACGGTAAACAAAAGTGTGCTGATTAAAATAATTTGCCATAATCTTAAACTTGTTTTAAACAAAAAACCCGCCTCTGCAGGAGGCGGGTTTTTAAATACGTTTAACGATTCAACTATCCTCCTGCATACGTGGCCGGCACAATAATGACAATAGCAATAATAGTTATGGCTATCACATTCATTACGTCAATTATTTGCCTGCTTCTTTGCACGATTCAGAAATTGAATTGAGCAGCAAACATACAATTGTTGTTTAAAAAACAAAGAACTTTTTTTTGTTTCTGAATTTTTCCCCGTCAATTTTTACCTGCGGACCACATTTCAAAGCGTCTCTTAATCTGCAGTTGTTCAATGAAAAAATTCAGTACTAGCGCTATCCGGAATCGCAATACTGTACGAATCCTCTGCTAAATAATCGTCACGTGACCCATCCGGATATTACGCTTATTAATCTTTACCGGTAATTCATTGGCCACATATTCCGCAATCAAATCACCCACAGTAGAAGTAAAGTAAAAATTCACACTGTCAATATCTCTTGTTACAAATCCATTCTGCATCGTCCAGTCCACAGCCTCTCTTACCAAAGCGGCTTCCTCATGAGCCTTGAAATGATCCAGCATCATTGCGGCAGAAAGAATAGTGCCCAACGGATTAGCAATATCCTTACCGGCAGCCTGTGGATATGAACCATGGATTGGCTCAAACAATGCTTTATTCCCAATTGAACTTGACGGCAGCAAACCCAGCGACCCGCTTATAACACTTGCCTCATCACTCAGAATATCACCAAACATATTCTCCGTAAGTATCACATCAAACTGAGATGGATTCAGAATTAACTGCATTGCCGCATTATCGACAAACAGGTAATCCACCTTCACTTCGGGATACTGCGACTGAATCTCCTGGACTGTTTTCCTCCACAATCGGGAGGTCTCCAACACATTAGCCTTATCCACCAGTGTCAATTTCTTTCTTCTCAGCATGGCGGCTTCAAATGCCAGATGCGCTACACGCTCGATCTCGTACCTGTGATAGGTACACTCGTCAGATGCGATCGTACCTTCTTCATTCAGTTTCTTCTCTCCAAAATAAATTCCTCCGGTCAGTTCTCTGTATATCACCATATCCGTATTCTCCGCATGCTTCTCTTTAATGGGCGACAAGTGGCGCAAAGCTGCATAAGTCTTAACCGGTCGGATATTGGCATATAACCCCAATGCTTTGCGCAACTGCAAAAGCCCTTGTTCAGGCCGCACTTTGGCAGCAGGGTTATTATCATATTTCGGGTCTCCTATTGCACCCAGCAGAATCGCGTCTGACTCCAGCGCGGCGTCAACAGTGTCGCCGGGCAGAGGCACACCCGTGGCGTCAATTGCACAGGCACCCATTAGTTTATTGTCAAACTCAAATCGATGCCCAAACCTTGAAGCCACCGCTTTCAATACTTTAACGGCTTCACGGGTAACTTCAGGGCCGATCCCATCGCCCGGAATCACTGTCAACTTCTTCTCCATAATGTATGATTTCTTTAATTTTTCCTTTTTCAATATTAATCCGTCCCGTTATGCCTTCGGGAATTTCTTCCTCATGATGTGTAACACAGATCAATGTCCGCTGCGTATTCAAACACTCCTGTGCTATGAAACTCATTGCTTTGGCTCTGAACTGCTCATCCAGCCCCTGTCCGGGCTCATCCAGTATCAACAGTGCTGGATTCTTCACTACCGCCCTTGCAATCAGCGACCAACGTTGCATGCCATGCGACAATTGCCAGAAAGCCCTGCCGGCATACTGCTCAAGCCCAAACAACGCCATACAGGTTTCGGTTTGTACCCGTTGCGAATCACTCAGCTTCCTGAAAAGCCCTATCGTGTCAAAGAGTCCCGAGGCTACCACATTAAAAACAGATTGTGATCTGTCAAAAAATTGATGTACCTCCGGTGAAACAAAACCAATTCTTTTCTTTATCTCCCAAATTGATTCTCCGCTACCCTTTCTTCTGTCAAACAGATAAATCTCATTTGCAAAAGCCTGCGGATTGTCAGCTGTTATCAGGCTCAACAGGGTTGATTTTCCCGATCCGTTTGGCCCTGTCAGGCACCACTTTTCTCCTTTCTTCACTTCCCATGAGACATTGTCTAAAATCAGCTTATCCCCATACTTCACATTCACATTCTTCATTCGCACAGCATACTCAAACTCCCAATCGTCTGTCACCGGCAGTCTGGAAAGATCTATATCCTCTCTGGCTATATGCTTCCTGTTGCCAAACTTCAGATATTGCTCACGTGTGAACACTCCTGTTAGTATCCCTTTATCCAACTCACACACATGAGTGAAAAAACCGGGCAGATACTCTCTTTCCACCATAATCACACTCACGCCCTTGTGTTTCAAATCCTTTATAACCCTCTCCAGCATTATACGCGCATGTGCATCAAGGCCCGTAAACGCATTATCCAGCAATAGCCACTGTACATTATGTGCCAATGCTTTGGCGATCTGAAAACGTTTATGCTCACCATTACTCAACTGAAGCAGTGGCTCATCTTTCAAATAGCTTATCTCCATCAATTCCAGGCCCCTCATCGCATCTGCTTCACCTACATCCTCCACCAAATCCTCCCAAACTGTTTTACAATCTGATGATTCAGTGGCATTGAATCGCTGCTGATAGTAAAAGTTGCTAATCCCTGAGAGGTTTCTAAATTCATGCTGATGGGTTATGAGTTTTACTACAGGTTCAGACCCGTCTGCAAACCTGATGGTTCCTGTAAAGGACTTATACTGTTGAATACAGCGAAGCAGGGTAGATTTGCCACTACCAGATGCTCCTGTAATCACCCAGCACTCACCTTTCCGGATTCCTAAAGAGATATCCTTTAGCACATAAGCTCCAGATTCTCTGTATGACAGCCCGGAAATCTCCAGCAACATATATTTCTCCTCCGTCTTTAAATACTTTTTTCAAATGCCTCTATCTTCGCCCTTTGGCTTAGCAAATAATTTATATCGTCATACCCGTTGAGCAAACAGGTTTTCTTATAATCACTAATCTGAAAAGTTTCACTATCTCCACCTGCCAGTGTAATGGTCTGAGAGGGCAGATCCACCGTGATTTCTTTGGATGGATCTGCAATGATAGCCGTAAACAGCTTATGCAGAAAGCCATCAGACACTACAACCGGCAACAAAAAATTGTTCAGCGCATTATTGCGGAAGATGTCTGCAAAAAAGGAACTTACTACTACATCAAAACCATAATCCTTGATTGCCCACGCCGCATGTTCCCGCGACGATCCACAGCCGAAATTCTTTCCGGCCACTAAAATCTTTCCTGAATACTTTTTCTGGTTCAGCACAAAATCTTCATGCGGCTTATTCTCATCATTATCGATATACCTCCAATCGCGAAACAGATTCTTTCCAAACCCTTCCCTGTTTGTTGCTTTTAAAAACCTTGCAGGGATAATCTGGTCAGTATCCACATTTTCTATATTTAGTGGTACTGCTGTGGATGTCACTACTGAAATTGCTTTGCTATTCATTATTATTGGATTCTAAGCGGGATTTACATTTAATAATTCTCTTACATCAGAGATTTTACCGGTGAGGGCAGTGGCAGCTGCAGTAAGCGGGCTTGCCAGGATAGTTCTTGCATTAGGCCCCTGCCTGCCTTCAAAATTTCTGTTACTGGTCGACACACAATACTCACCGGCAGGTACCTTATCTTCATTCATGCCCAGACAGGCACTGCAACCAGGCTGACGAATAAAAAATCCTGATTCCGTAAAAATCTTGTCAAGCCCTTCCTTCACTATCTGTGCGGCCACCTGCTGAGATCCGGGTACTATCATCACATTGATATCCGGACTCTTCTTTTTGCCCTTGATCAACGAAGCTATCATTCTGAAATCTTCAATACGGGAATTTGTGCAACTGCCAATAAAAACATTTTGCACATGCATACCTTTCATCTTTTCACCTCCTTTAAAACCCATATAGGTCAATGACTTGCGCAGGGCATTTCTTTCGCTTTCGTCCTGCAGTTTTTCAGGGTCTGGCACAGTATCAGATATGCCCATTCCCTGCCCGGGATTGGTGCCATAGGTAATCATAGGCTCGATATCACCGGCGTCAATATTCAATTCCCTGTCGAAAACAGCGTCGTCGTCAGACTTCAATTTCTTCCACTCTTCCAGTTTCTTATCCCAATCTGCCCCCTGAGGAGCAAACTTTCTGCCACGCATATACGCAAAGGTTACTTCGTCGGGAGCAATCATACCTCCACGGGCTCCCATCTCGATACTCATATTGCAAATAGTCATACGAGCCTCCATAGAGAGCGACCGTATGGTAGATCCGGCATACTCTACAAAGTATCCTGTGGCACCACTCGCTGAAATTTTACTGATAATGTGCAGGATAATATCCTTGCTTACCACACCGGGATGAAGCTTTCCCTCCACATTAATTCGCATCACTTTAGGCTTCCCCTGCATGATACACTGTGTAGCCAGCGTCATTTCCACTTCACTGGTACCGATACCAAAAGCGATAGTGCCAAATGCGCCATGCGTACTGGTGTGGCTGTCGCCACATACTATTGTCATTCCCGGCTGGGTAATTCCCAATTCGGGGCCTATCACATGGACGATCCCCTGAAAGGGATGACCAAGCCCATATAGTTCTACTCCATATTTTGCACAGTTCTCGGTTAATTTTTCAACCTGCTTGCGCGACAAAGCTTCCTTTATCGGAAGTTCCTGATGAAGGGTGGGTACATTATGGTCAGCCGTGGCAATCGTTTTTTGGGGACGGAAAACGGGCAGGCCTCTTTTTTCTAATCCCGCGAAGGCTTGCGGGCTGGTTACTTCATGGATAAAGTGCTTGTCAATATATAAAACATCCGGGCCATCGGCAATACTTTCTACAACATGTTTCTCCCAGATTTTTTCAAATAATGTCTTAGACATCTGAATTCAACTATTTAATTATGCGATTACTTTTTCTTTTGCGGAATACTGCTTTGCCATGGTCTCCAGATCTTCATCGGTTACCTCTTTTTTACTGTCAGCAACGGCCAGAAATTGTTCATACAGGGTGTCCACATCATTTCTGTCAAATGCAAAACCTAATTTTTGGAAACGATATGCCAGCGCACTCCTGCCGCTTCGGGCGGTAAGTACAATTTTTGAACTGTCGGCACCTACATCAGCAGGATTAATGATTTCATAGGTCTGTGCATCTTTCAAAAAACCATCCTGGTGAATTCCTGACGAATGGGAGAAGGCATTACTTCCGACTATTGCCTTGTTGGGCTGAACGGGCATCCGCATGGTATCTGAAACAATCCTGCTCAATGGATTCAGCATCTCAGCCTGAACCCCAGTGGTAAATCCAAGATCCTTATGTTGCTTGATAATCATTACCACTTCTTCAAGAGAGGTGTTCCCTGCACGCTCTCCCAACCCATTAATTGTACATTCAATCTGTCCGGCTCCGTTAATAATCCCTGCAATAGAATTCGCTGTGGCCAGCCCCAGATCATTATGACAGTGGCAGGAGATTACAGCTTTGTCAATATTGGGTACATTATTCACGAGGTAGGCAATCTTTTCTCCGTATTGATGTGGAAGACAATACCCTGTAGTATCGGGAATATTTACCGTAGTAGCTCCTGCTGCAATTACTTTTTCGATTACTCTGGCGAGATATTCATTATTAGTGCGGCCGGCATCTTCGGCATAAAACTCCACATTATCAGTAAAGTTCCTTGCCCATTTTACACATTGCACGGCACGTTCCAGAATATCATCCTGTGTAGAATTAAATTTCCCTTTGATATGGTAATCTGAGGTACCGATGCCGGTATGAATTCTGGGCCTCTTTGCATACTTTAGCGCTTGTGCAGCCACTTCAATGTCTTTCTTTACGGCTCTTGAAAGCCCACAAATCACCGCATCTTTCACTGCTTTGGAAATCTCCTCAACCGAGGCAAAGTCACCCGGACTCGAGATCGGGAAACCGGCTTCTATCACATCCACACCCAGTTTTTCCAAGTGCAAGGCCAATTCCACCTTCTCTTTGGTATTCAACTTACAACCGGGCACCTGCTCACCATCGCGAAGGGTAGTATCAAAAATCACAATCTTTTTCATGCATTCATTTTTATTAGGCGATAAAGAATTGATTGAATTATCTTCGAAATTAATTTTACTCTTACGAGATACGGAATCTTATTTAGGGAATATTACACTGTTTAAACAGGCCAAAATCCTTTGAAAGTACCGTGAACACTAGTGTTCCGTACAAATTATTTTACGATGCCCAACAAATCAACCGATACCCTGTTCCAACTGATTCACTCCCTCGAAAAGTCTGAAAAAAGGAATTTTAAGCTTTATATCAAAAGAAACACTTCAAAGGGCGACCTGAAAATCATTACCCTTTTTGATGCTATAGACAAGCTGGCCACCTACGATGAGGAGGCAATTCTCAGAAAAAATCCATCCATTTCCAAACAGCAACTGCCGAATCTCAAGGCCCATCTTTACCGCCAGATTCTCATTAGCCTGGGATTATTACAGAATAGCACCACAAGTGATTTTCAGTTTTTTGAGCAGTTGGAGTTTGCCAAAATCTTATACCGGAAGGGACTGTTCCACCAAAGCCTTCGCATCCTGGATAAGATTAAGGATGCAGCAAGGGGGGCTCACCAGATCCCTATCCTCATCACAGTACTTGAAGAAGAAAAACGAATTGAATATCTGCACATAACCCGTAGTTCGGCCGACAGGGCCACAGTACTCACTTCTGAAGTGAATGAGGCCGCCATCCGGTATCACAAACAGACAAGACTCGGCAACCTGGCTTTACAACTATATGGCTGGTATATCAAAAACGGGATTGCAAGCAATGCCAAAGCAGAAAAAGAAATAACCACCTTCTTTAAGGAACAACTTACAAACGATCTACGGCGCCCCGAAGGATTCTACGAACAACTCTATTATTACCAATCTTACTGCTGGTACGCATACATCCGGCAGGAATTTCTGATGTATTACAGATACTCCAAAAAATGGACAGAAGTATTCTACGACTATCCCGAGATGTTTTCCATTGAAACAGAGAACTTCCTGAAAGGAATGCATAATCTGCTGAATGCTCACTTCAACCTTCGCAATTTTGACGGATTTAAAAAGTCTCTTGAAGACTTTGAATCTTTCGCGATATCCTCCCCTGCAAATCAGGACGAAAACACCAGAATTCAGACATTCGTCTATTTGTACACCGCGCGAATTAATAAGCATTTTCTGGAAGGCACTTTTGAAGAAGGCATCCGCCTGATACCTGAAATTGTAAACCAGCTCGACCAGTACGAATTGATACTCGACAAGCACCGCACACTGGTATTTTACTACAAGATAGCTTCACTCTATTTTGGAGCCGGACACTATGGAGAGGCCATCGACTACCTCAACAAGATCATCAACTGGAAGGTGAACCTCAGAAGTGATTTGCAGTGCTACTCCCGATTGCTCCATCTCATCGCACACTATGAGTTAGGTAATTTCACCCTCCTGGAATACCTGATTAAATCCGTGTACCGGTTTATGGCCAAAATGGAAAACCTGTCGAAGGTGGAAGAGGCTATGTTTGGATTCCTCAGAAGATCATTTCACATCTCCAAAAAAGAAATCAAATCTGAATTTGCAAGGCTGCTCAATGAGTTAAAAACAATGGAATCCGGAAAATTTGAAACAAGAGCCTTCGCTTATCTGGATATCATATCCTGGCTTGAGAGCAAGGTATATAACAAGCCGGTAGCCAGCATCATACGTAAAAAATACATCGAAAAGAAAAGGTTTGACAACATTACTGCCCCGACACCTGACCACTCTTAACCACTTTATAAACGCGGCGCTTATCTATCCCTTCTACAGAAAGCACATACACTCCGGCAGCCAGGCCACTCATGTTTATTTTTGTCTTTTCAGCCTGTATGCGCTGGTTAACCAGTAGCTTACCCTGGAGGTCGTACAACTTCAGATAGCTGCCGTTGATTTCATTAAAGCTTCTGCCTTCTACTATCAGGAAGTCTTGTGTCGGATTTGGATAATACCTGAACAGATTGTCCCAGTTTTTTTCCTGCGGCCCTTCTTCACCCACTTCACTATTGCCCATCACGTCAGAATTAATAATGGAATTACGATAACCACCCTTTGCAAACAGGGAGCGCATCTCTGTTTTTTGCCCCAGTGTAAACATGTTCAGATCAGCATCGTCTGAAAAATCCATGTAATTCATAAACATATCTCCATTTCCATCTTCTGAACAAGCTGACATCTTAGGGAAAACATTATGTCCTGTATTCGGGCCCTGCTGGCGGGGGGTGTCAAAGATTCCATCGTCACCGCACTCCTCATCACCCCAAACATGCTTTAGACCCAGCCAGTGTCCGGCCTCGTGTGTAAGTGTCCTTCCTAAATTATAGGGAGCGCCCAGCCCACCCTTATACCCGAATACTCCGTACTGAATCACAATCCCATCTACTCCCGGATCGGCACCGGGCATCGGCGTGTATCCAAGTGTCCGGCCAAAAAGATTACAAACCCAGATATTCAGATACCTTGAAGCATCCCAGGCGTCAGCCCCGCCACTACTTGAAAATTTCATACCATCATCAGCCAGAAAGACTTTCTCTTTGGTGTACTTCCTGACAATCCCGGAAGTAGGATTACCATTTGGATCCTTCTTTGCAAGGCTAAAAACAATCTGAACATCCGCTGCGCGGCTCTTAAAAGGAACCGGTGTATTTACAGTATCCGCATTCCTCCTTCGGAAGTCGCGGTTGAGGGCATCGAGTTGTGCCTGGATACGCTGGTCTGATATATTTTGAGCTGAAGTATTATATAATACATGAACTACTACAGGAACTACTATCACCTCACCTTTGAGCGTATCTCTTCCGGGCAGGGGAGCACCCCGCTGAATAAAGGAACGGGTAGTAGGCGGAAGGTTTTGCATATACAACTCTGTACCACATCGCTGTGCATCCACTGACCCGACCAGTAACAAAACCATTAGTGTAAAAATCAATCTCATCCCTGTGCATTATCGAACAGCCTTACGGCTCAATAAGGATCATCACAGGAGATTGACTAATTGATATTCAATAAGATACAGGATTCCTTAGTGAAGGTACAATAAAAATTGGATGAAAGAATTTCTGAGAGGATATTAAACTGATGTCCAGTTTTAGAAACTAAAAAACAAAGAAAATAAAAAAAATACTAAAATGCAAGCTATCGCCTCAATAACAATACTTTCTACAGGTTTATTCCTTACGGATTGGTTAATTTTGACCTCAAAACAAAAGAATGAGGAAGGCCGCTGTTTTTGCGCTATTAATATTACTATTCTCATGCAACAGTGACCCGTCTTCGGACTACGACACCTCAATACCCATCCCCAAAACAGAAACTATTCCACCCCCCGCCCCTGTCTCATTCAAAGTAACCAATGTGTTTCCTCACGACCCCACTTCGTTTACACAGGGGCTTGAATTCCACGATGGTAAATTGTACGAAGGCACGGGCGAACTCAGACAATCCAAACTCAGGATTGTGAACATTACAACAGGAAAGGCAGAAAAAAGCCATACCATTGAAGACCCTACCATATTTGGAGAAGGGATTACAATTCTGAACAAACGCATTTTCCAATTAACATGGCAGAATAAAAAGATTTTTGAATATAATCTTCATGATATCACCAAACCTGTACGTACCTATACATGGAACCACGAAGGCTGGGGTGCTACGAATAATGGCTCTGAATTGATAATCAGTGATGGCACTTCAAACATCTACTTCGTGACACCGGATACCATGAATAAGAAAATGAATATCAACAAAATTATTTCCGTAAGGGATCACCGCGGGTCTGTCAACATGCTAAACGAACTGGAACTCATAAATGGCTCGCTCTTTGCCAATCGATGGATGACAGACGAGATATTAAAAATAGATACTTCAAATGGGCATGTGGTGGGTGTACTTAATTTAAAAGGATTAATGCCACAATATGCACCGGAGGTCTTTCTGGACGACGGAGCTGTCCTTAATGGGATAGCCTACGACAGTGCCTCAAAAAAGGTTTATATTACGGGGAAAGACTGGCCCAAATTGTTCGAAATGGAGATTCAGTAAACAGAAAATTTAATATCAAAACAATACTACAATCGATAGAAAATTTTAAAGTATGAAACGAGTTCTTTTGATGGTCACCGGTGTGGTTTTATTAAGTAGTTGTGTAGCAAAACGCTATCTGATTCAATCACAGGATCATGTATCTCAACTGCAGGCAGATAGTACCGCGCTTCAGAACAGAGTATATTCTTATCAGAACCAGATTGCCACAATGGAAAAAAATATTGCGGACCAGAATAAGAAGATAGCAGATCTCAGCAGCCAGAATACCCGGCTTGGTCAACAAACAGCAGAACAACAAAACCTGCTGGACCAAAGTAAAGAAGACCTCGCTCAAAAACAACAGCGCCTGCAACAACTGGAATCCCTGATGACCCAACAGAAAGAGGCTGCCGAACAAAAACTTGCACAACTGGAAAAGCTTATAGCCCAACAAAAAGAGGCCACCGAGAGTATCAGGAATAAAATGACAGAAGCATTGAAAGGATACAACGCAAGTGACCTGAGTGTGTATCAGAAAAACGGCAAAGTGTATGTCAGCCTTTCAGAGAATCTCCTGTTTCCGTCAGGAAGCGCTGTAGTGAACCCTGACGGGGTGGAAGCCCTTTCCAAGCTGGCAGAAGTGCTCAACCAAAATCCTGATATCAGTATTCAAATCGAAGGAAATACAGACAGTATCCCCATTCGTGCACGCTACCAGGACAACTGGGAGTTGAGTACGGCACGTGCCAACTCTGTAGTACGCATCCTTGTTGATAAATACAATGTAAACCCGGTAAAAGTTGTTTCAGTAGGCCATAGTTATTTTGACCCGGTCGACTCAAACTCTACACCGGAAGGCAGAGCACGTAACCGCAGAACGGATATTGTGCTGTCACCTAATCTGGATGAGCTGAACAGAATCTTAAACCAGTATTAGTTAAAGAGTAGCCTTTTCTTTACGACAACTTATCAAGAGCTGCCTTAATCCTGCCATAGCCCTCTTCAATATTTTTCAGGCTGTTGGCAAATGACAGGCGTATGTTATCAGGAGCTCCGAAAGCACTCCCGGCCACTGTTGAAACATGAGCCGTATTGAGCAAATACATGCACAGGTCGCTCGAATTCTGAATAACGCTTCCGTCTTCAGCCTTCTTTCCAAAATAATTTTTGACCTCCGGAAAAACATAAAATGCCCCGTCAGGTTCTACACAACTCAATAGAGGAAAGTCTTTAAGCAACTCCATAACTCTCTTCCTTCTCCTGGTAAACTCTTCCACCATTGCGAAAGAAGGCTCCAGCGACTCTGTAAGCGCTGCAATAGTGGCCCTTTGTGCTATTGAGTTTGTTCCGCTGGTAAACTGGCCCTGAATTTTCTCACATGCTTTCACAAGATCTTTGTGAGCGGCCACATATCCAATCCGCCAGCCGGTCATTGCAAAGCCTTTACTCAGGCCATTAATAATAATTACACGATCTCTGATCGACTCAAACTGAGCCAGGCTCTGGTGCGCGTTTCCTGTATAATTGATATATTCATATATCTCATCACTAATAATGAATACTTCAGGATGTTTTTCAAACACAGCTGCCAGGCCTTCCAGTTCTTTCTGCGAGTACACAGAACCTGTAGGGTTACACGGAGAAGAGAATATAAACAACCTTGTATTTTCCGTAATTGCCGCTTCCAGTTGCTCAGGCGTAATTTTATATCCCTGTGCAGCAGTAGTATTTATGAAAACCACTTCTCCACCCGCCATTCTCGCAATCTCTGAATAGGAAACCCAGTAGGGGGTAGGAATCACAATTTCTTTTCCCTTCTCAAGGATTGCCATCATCACATTGGCAATCGACTGTTTAGCACCGGTGCTGATTAAAATCTGCTCAGGAGTATAGGTGAGTCCATTGTCACGTTTTAGTTTTTCGATAACCGCATTACGTGTTTCAAGAAAGCCTGCAACCGGAGTATAATGGCTGTAATTATCATCAATCGCTTTCTTGGCAGCTTCTTTAATATGCTCAGGGGTATTAAAATCGGGCTCACCAAGGCTCAGATCAATTACATCAATTCCTTTAGCACGCAGCTCGCGCCCCAACTTAGCCATCTTCAATGTTTCAGGTTCACTAAAACGGTCTAACAACGAAGAAAGTTCCATATCAATTTTTCATTTAAGGTTCACAAATTTAGGGGATTGATTTTATCCTGAAAGTTGGCTATCATTAAAGATGCCAAATTATTTCCAGAACCGAAAAATAAAACCCCCTTATCGCGGAAGGGGGCTTTACTGAATTATATAAAAGCCTTATCAGGACTTAACTGTACTTACAGCCGCCTTCTTTTTTACAGAAGCCGCTTTTCTTCTCAGTGAGCCCAGTGGCCTGTGTTTAGAGAACTCCATCAATATCGGTGTTGCCACAAATATAGAAGAGTAGGTACCGGTGATAATACCCAGCAACATCACAAATGCAAAACCTCTGGTAACCTCACCTCCAAAAATGAACAACGCCAGGATGGTAAGGAAGGTAGTGAGTGAAGTCATAATGGTACGGCTCAGGGTCTCATTAATTGACAGGTTGATAAGCTCCGTTTTGCTCTTGTTTATCAGGAGCGGATCATTACTATTCTCCCTTATCCTGTCAAAGATAATTACCGTATCATTCATTGAATAACCGACCACCGTAAGTACGGCCGCAATAAAATACTGGTCAATCTCCAGTGGGAACGGTACTATATTTTTAAGGAATGAGAATATGATTAATGTTACCAACACGTCGTGCACCAGTGAAAGGATAGTACCTACTGAATATCTCCAGTCTCTGAATCGCAACAAAATGTATCCTA
>JACFNA010000230.1 GCA_019455085.1 Chitinophagaceae bacterium | reverse complement strand
TGCGGAATGACAACCTTATTATTGATGGGTGAAAGACAAGGACAAATAAAAAAAATGGCTGAGACTTTAGTCTCATAAGTAATGTGGCTAAAGCCGTACGACTTAAATTCTTATTGCGTTGGCTGAAGCCAACGATAATTAGCAGTTGGGAACTTTTGTTCAAAAAATCCTGATAACTAAAACCAGCAATTTTACCCGGCAAGGGCGGCGCTTAATTCGTAATTTCAAATTCCGACTGAAGAAAAGACAAACCACAACAAACCCCTTAAAGTCTTTTACCGTTGGCTTTAGCCAACTGAAGAGTAAGCCCACCTACTCCGGCTTTAGCCGCATTTTATATAATGTAACCAGGCTACGAGGATTTTTTATAATTTCCGCCAGAGGTAAAATTGCAAGTCATATTGACCAATTTGATTTGTTCTTTTAACGCACTATAACGAGCCAGAAGGAAAAAAATATCGCCTGAAAAATCAATTCCAGGCGACACTGTCATTACATTTTGTGTATTAAAACTCCGTGGGAATTATTTTAATTTTTCGAACCTCGCCTGGAAAAATCTCAGGTATTTGGGTTCATATACCATCTTCAGCCCTTTCACTTTGTCCCGATGTTCGTACACATGTTGTACAGATTCTGAAATCACATCCATGTGTGCCTGAGTATATACCCTTCGAGGAATGGTTAGCCTTACTAACTCCAGTTTGGGATAATAATGGTCTCCTGTTTTCTTGTTACGACCGGCAGATACAATTCCCCGTTCCATCGCACGAACACCGGAATCCACATACAGTTCGGCAGCAAGTGCCTGAGCAGGAAACTGATCCTGCTTAATATGAGGTAAAAACCTCTTTGCATCCAGAAATATACCATGACCTCCCACAGGTAACACGATCGGGATTCCTGCTTCAAGAAGGCTGTCTCCCAGATATAATACCTGTCCCACACGCGCTTTCATGTGTTCATCCTGTACCGATTCCTCAATTCCTGTAGCCATCGCTTCCATATCCCTTCCGGCCATTCCACCGTAAGTGTGTAATCCTTCATAGACTACCACCATGTTGCTGGCATCTTCATAGATATCCTTATCATTCACTGCGAGGAATCCTCCGATATTCACCAGCGCATCCTTTTTGCCACTGAAAGTAGCGCCATCGGTATATCCACACATCTCTTTTACTATAGCAGCAATACTCTTTTTTGCATATCCCTTCTCCCGCTGCTGGATAAAGTACGCATTCTCGGCAATTCTGGTCATATCCAGCATCACCTTAATTCCATGCTTATTCGTATATTGTCGCAACTCTTTAAGGTTCTGCATAGATACCGGCTGTCCACCTGCAAGGTTAACAGTTACGGCTACACATACATACGAAATCTTCTTGGCTCCATACTTCTTTACCAGTTTATCCAGTTTGCCCAGATCCACATTACCTTTAAATGGATGCAGGCTTTCTGAGTCGTGCGCCTCATCAATAATAACATCTGCAAAAGTGCCTCCTGCCAGCTCCTGATGCAATCTGGTAGTAGTAAAATACATATTACCCGGAACAATGTCCCCCTTCTTAATCATCACCTGCGAAAGGATATTCTCCGCGCCTCTACCCTGGTGAGTAGGTATCAGATACTTGTATCCATAATATTTCTGTACGGCCTTCTCCAGCTTATAAAAATTTTTACTTCCTGCGTAAGCCTCATCCCCCAACATCATGCCTGCCCACTGCTGATCGCTCATCGCAGAGGTACCGCTATCAGTCAGCAAATCAATATACACATCTTCTGATTTCAAAAGAAAAGTGTTGTATCCCGCCTCTTTAATTGCTTTCTGGCGTTGTGCGGGAGTGGTCATTTTAAGCAGCTCAACCATCTTAATCTTGAATGGTTCAGCCCAGGAACGTTTACTCAAACTCATTGAAATATTTTTTGGGGCTAAATGTAGCAAGAATAACCAATCCGGCTATACCAATAATACATGAGCGGCGTCAGAATGCCGTCATATTTAATAAAAAATGCCCGGAGGGTAATGAATTGAAGTTCCTTTCTTAAAAAACTGAATCCTCATGTAACCTTTTGCAATCCCACTTACTCAAATAGATTGAAAACCTGCCAGGGATTTTTCATGGTACTCAAACCGGAGACATAGCACCTGTATATTTCAGGATCTATTATCCCACCAGGGACACTTCCGAAAATTACTATGAAAAAACAGCAACCTACCGCATGAAAGCAGGCAATTAAGGAACGGAAATAAATACAGAAAAATCATGCACGAACCAGGAAAAAACAACTTCTCAGACATATTAAACGATGTACTTCCCTATCCGAAAATAAACAGGATAAGTGAAGATGAAAAAATCGAAAAAATCGAGTACCACTTTACTGAAATAATGAAAACAATGGGACTGGATCTCACGGATGACAGCCTGAAGGATACCCCAAACAGAGTTGCGAAGATGTACATTAATGAAATTTTCAGTGGCCTGAATCCAAAAAACAAACCCGACATTACCCTTTTTGAGAATAAATATCATTTCAGCGAAATGTTGGTGGTAAAGGACATAGCTCTCTACTCCAATTGTGAACATCATTTCGTACCTATCATAGGGAAAGCACACGTGGGCTATTTTCCTGAAAAACATATAATCGGGCTTTCAAAAATCAATCGACTCGTACAATACTACGCCAGTCGCCCTCAGGTGCAGGAGCGCCTTACTGTCCAGATAGGAGAAGCGCTACAAAATATTCTTCACCATAATGATCTGGCTGTAGTCATAGAGGCCGACCATTTATGTGTGGCATCAAGAGGCGTAAAAGACATCAGCAGCCAGACCGTAACTTCTCATTTCTCCGGAAAATTTGAAGATAAGAGTGTACGGAATGAATTTTTGTCTTATATCCGAAATAATAAATAGTACCCCGGCTCATTCATTTCCTGTTATAGCTTGCCATATTACAAGCACACAAGCTTCCTTACATTTGTAGGGAAGCTTTTTAAATTATATCTGAATGGAGAGACTACATTCTTATAAAACACTCGTAGAATGGACAGGTAACAAAGGAAACGGAACCGCAGGCTATACTTCATACGAACGGAGTCATACGGTAAAAGTTAAAGGTAAACAGGAGTTGCATTGTTCTTCAGATCCTGCATTCAGAGGAGATGACTCCCTGTATAATCCGGAGGAACTGTTCATAAGCAGCATTGCTTCGTGCCACATGCTTTGGTATCTCCACCTCTGTGCTACCGCAGGGGTCATTGTCATTTCCTATTCAGATAACGCCACAGGAATTATGATTGAAGAAAACGATGGTAGTGGCCGCTTTACCTCTGTCACTCTTACACCCAATGTAACCGTGCAAAATAAGGAGATGATAGCACCCGCACTAAGGTTACACGAAACAGCACACAAGCACTGCTTCATTGCCAATTCATGCAACTTCCCCATCCATCACCGGCCGGAATGCATTGCTGCCGATTAACCCTGAACTAAGAAATCTTGTTATACCTAAGATTCTTATGTATATTTGAGTTATGAATAACCCCTCGTTATATAAAGGAATTCTGAGGCCAATCGTCATCCGGTTATTAGAGGAGAAGAAAAAGATGTATGGGTTTGAAATAACCCGGGAAGTAAAATCATTGACAGCAGGGCGTGTAAAGATTACGGAAGGGGCTCTGTACCCTTTACTTCACAGCCTGGAAGCTGAAGGAGTGCTGGAATCAGAACAACAGTTTGTCGACAACAGAATGAGGAAATATTACAAGCTCACTCCCAGAGGAAAGAAAGTATCCAAACATTCTTTTGGAGAGATCACAGAGTTTGTCACTCACCTACAAAATATTTTTAACCTAAAACCTGCGTGATGCTTACTAAAGAACAAATTGCACACCTCTTTAAGTTTTGTGAAAAGCATTACGTGTATTACTACGAAGTTCAGGTGGAACTGGTAGATCACCTTGCGAACGCTATCGAAGAGAAAATGGCCAGCACAAGGAACCTGACTTTCGAGGATGCCTTAAATAAAGTCTATGCCGACTTTGGAGTGATGGGTTTTGTACCTATCGTACAAGAGAAACAAAATCAGGTGTTCATGACTTCTAAAGCAGCCTACTGGAAATTCATCAAAGAGCAGTTGAAGTGGCCGCAGATATTGAGAGTGCTTTTCTTCTCAACCCTGCTTTATCACTTGCTTCTACATTACGAAACCGTAGGTATTATTCTTGTCGGTGGCATTATTTTTTATGGAATCATTTCCAATCTTTTTAATCTAATCAGGCTCAACCGCAGCGTAAAAAATACAGGAAAGAAATTTGTCCTATTGAAT
>JACFNA010000229.1 GCA_019455085.1 Chitinophagaceae bacterium | reverse complement strand
CATTACCACCTCTTAAATTATCTGTAGGGAAGTAACTATCTGATGGCTTGTCAAAGCTCTCCAGGGTAAATGCGCTTACAAACGCTTTAGTAGAACCCAATTCAGGAGTAATACTTAAATATACTTCTCCATTTGCATCCGGAGCAACATTATCAAAATAAATAACCTTTGCTGCATTCAAATTAGCATTAATCTTCTTGTGCATATTATTCACAGTAATGATTCCCACATACGGCTCAGAGTTGTCATTGATACTGCTCATAACGCCAAGCCTATACCTCTTAGTGTAGTTCAGGTTTGAGAACTTAATTGAGGACACCTGTCCTGAACCGCACCACACAGTAGATTCCATCACATTATCAGGCATGACGCCTGGCTTAACACCCACCCAGCCAATACCATTAAAACCCTGCGTAATCTGAAAGTCATAGCTAGTATTCTGAAAGTTCGTATTAATCAAGTCTGTCACAGTGACACCAGCACCAGAGGTTAGTTCATCCAGATTATTCCAGGGAGCTGCCTGATGCATATCACCCCACGCATTCGTATTCATGTTAAATAATACAAGATTCTTTGCCAATCCAAACCTAACCACATTAGAATATTCACTATAGGTAGTGGGTGAAGTTTTGTACGCTCTCACCTTGTAATAATAGACTGTTCCAGGAGTTAACGAACTGGTTTTATCTACATACCTCCACGTATTAGCAGTTGAGATAGTCGCGATTTTTGTATAACCACCACTAATTGTTTCAGATCTCCATACCTCGTATCCAGTTTCAGAATTAGTCCTGTCAGTCCAGGTCAAAAGGATAGAGTCAGTTGACAATGTTGGCTGTGCTACCAAATCGGCAGGTGCCAATAGCTGAGTACCGGTATATTCTTCCAAAACCAGCGCATTAATATAAAACTTGCTTGAGGCCGCGTTTTTATTAATTGTGACTTGAATTACACCCGATGCATTAGGCGTCAATTCATTTAACTGAATCTTTCTTGTAGAATTATAAGATCCGTTGATAGACACAGATTGTCCTCCTGATGTCAGCATAGCAGAATCCATTGCTCCAAGGTTAAGGCTGCTGAACAATGCAATGTTATATTTATTTGAAACATTTAGTCCTCCAAATTGAAGGGTATAACTTCCTGTTCCATTGACAAACAAAGCGGATTTCATAACATTATCAGAAAAAACACCCTGATTCCCATCCTCCATTCCTTCCAGAGACCCTCCATTCAACGGATTATTAAACTTAAATGTAAAGCCAGTATTAGCATTTCTATCATCTAATAACCCAGTAATTGCTGTCGTATTTCCTGCTGGTTTCAGATAATTATTCCATGGCCCTGGTTCCGCAGTAGCGTTGTCAGGCCCTATATTCACATAAACAGATCTCACTACATTATTAGACACCCCAATCAAAAATGTCCTTGACACGGCTCCATTCACCGGATCAGTAACAGTCACTGTAATATCTTTATAGATACCTTCTTCACCATTTTGAGGAGATATCGTTAGTGTTGCTGTTCCATTACCAGTATTTTCAAGAGTTACAAACGGTGGTTGATTACTTACTGAAAAATTCAAATTTTCTCCTGCATCATCTGTAGCAATAAGATTAATCACGTTACTTTCGCCAGACTTCAGATAAACATCGGCGATCTCTCCCAATTCTGGCTCTCTGTTTCCTACTACTGCTGAGGCAATTCCGATCGTATCCGAGTGACCGTAGTCGTTAAAGGCAAATACTTTATAATAATAAGTTTTGTTCCCAAGAGTGCTTGAATCTATGAATGAGGTTTCATCAGCGTTATAATCTCCGGAATTCAAAATAGTGTATTCGCCGGACGGGCTTTCCGATCTAAGAACTCCAAATCCATTTTCATTGTAGGATTTATCACTCCAATCCAACTTTACATACCCATTAGCAAGTGTCAGCGCGGTAAGATCGCCTGGCGTTTGTGGAACAGTACCATCGTCGTACATCTTCTCCAAATACATCGCATTCAAAAATCCAATAGCAGTTCCTTCAGACTTATACATTTTGACCTGTATTTCGCCGGACGCACTAGCCAGGACACCTTTAAACAACACTGTTTCGCTTGTATTATTATAAAAATCCAGCGACTTAACTCTTCCATCCACACTAAAAACAGTAGCCCCTGAATTCACATCCGATGCAGAAAAGAAATCAAGATTATATCTCTTCCCCGCTTCCAGACCACTGTAGGTAAAGTAGATTGTATCAGGAATTCCGGCTGTACCAAAATAGAAATTATCCCTTATAACCTCATCAGGGAATATTCCTGACTGATTATTTGTTCCGCCACCCGAGGTAGTGGTATTGAAATCCGGAGTAGTAAAATTCAGCGAGATTCCTGTAGTCTCCCCATTATTATCAAGCAATGAAGAAGTGTTTTGACCCACAACATTATTCCATGGAGTAGAAGGAATTGGGGTAGTACCATTATCCAGAATATTTACATATACCCTTTGGGTGGATGGCTGTGCATCATTTACCACCAGGGTTACCAATGATGAATCATACCCACCTGCTCCGTCCCAAACCATCACCCAGAAATTATATGTTCCAGCATCAGAATAACCTGGGTTGGCGAAAATATAGAATGCATCTGTGATCCTTGACTCAACAAATGAAGGTTGGCCTGTTAGGGTAAACTTTAAATAGGTAAACCGATCTGCATCAAATGCAGTTAACTTTCTGGATAGAACCCCTCCTTCATTTACTGTTAATTCAGGTATCCTGCTTAAAGTAGGTGGCCTGTTACTGCTTACATTGATGCTCAAAGTTATCGTATCACCGCCCTCGAAACCATCTGATACAAATGCTTCAAATGTATAGAGCCCCTGATTCGCCGGAACCGTAGAGAAAGTCAGGCTACCTTCTCCATTTTCACCTGGTGTAAACGACACAAATGAAGGTAGTCCGGAAAAGCTAAAGGATAGATTATCCCCATCTGCATCCGTAGCGGTAAGCGGTAATACGGTAGTCCCCTGGTAATATACTGACATGGGTCTGATTGGGGTAAGTACAGGCGCTGTGTTCTCCGTCAGAATTGAAGCCTCATCTGAAAAATCTGAAAATCCACTTACACCAAAGGCTTTTATCTTATAATATACATTAGTATGCGCAAACAGACCAGAATCTATAATATTTACCAGGCTATCTGTAGTATTAATCTGCTTAAATAGTCTGTAATCATTGTTGAGTCCGATTGACCTATATATCTCATACCCTGTTTGTGTAGAGCTATCGCTCAGTACAATATTTACTGAAGTAGGTGACAATGCTTCAAGAGATAAAATATGGGGTATATCTGGTACAGCCGGAGCATCAGGAGTAGTCACACTTACACCTGCCTGATTGAACCCTGATCCCCCATTAACATTAATAGCCTGAACCTTGTATTCATAAGTTGTACTTCCTGCTACCGTAGTATCATAATAAGTAGTAACATTAGCATCAACCAAAGCTATCATTTCAAAATCTGCAGGAGCTACCCTCCTATATACTTCAAACCCTGTTTCGTTGTTGCTTCCATCCTGCCAGTTAAGCTTGACGCTATCATACTTCAATGCCGTAGCTACCAGATTTGTTGGTTGCCCGGGCACTGATCCACCCGGAGTAGCCTGGTCTCTGAAATACATATCTGGTATGAGCACCTTAGTAGTGTATCCCGTTTTGTTACGCTTCCAATAGATATTGAGTCCCTGGCCTCCCCCTTGCTGAAAGAAAGTGAACGCCACCTTATGGTAACCAACCGGAAAGTTTGCTGTTGTTGCCTTGGATACAGTAGTCATCCCGTGAGTGCCATCATTATTAATAAATTTTGTTGCACCCGGAGAGTACCAATTATCCAGATACATGGCACTCCCGTCATCAGATTCCAGATAAAAAGTATAAGTGGCCGCCTGAGGGATATAAATATACCCTTCCCACACCATACCAAAATTCTCAGTTCGCTGGCTTAGTGAAATATCCAATCCTGCATGTACTCCCGAGTCGACCGGAGTCAGGGTAGAGAAATCAGGAAGTGTAGTCCATTCGCCCTCATAGACTTTGTAATTTAATCCATAATTCATTGTGAATGCTGTTGCCTGATTACTAGGGGCAGAAACATTATCTACTAAATCCCTCGCTCTCACATAAAAGGAATAATTTACGAATGAATCAAGATCATTCACTAAGAACGTAGTCTTAGTGGTAGAATAGGTCTTCACTCCGTTAATATATATATCATAATTCTTTACTCCTGACTCATCTGTAGAGGGAATCCAATTCAATGTTACCGTATGCCTGCTTACC
>JACFNA010000228.1 GCA_019455085.1 Chitinophagaceae bacterium | reverse complement strand
CCCATGAAACATTGGCAGATATCAAATAATCCGGCAGTGGTTCAGGGAACTCCTTACCGGATTTAATATCAAGGTTTTCTTCAACAGCCCCATTTCTGGTAAACTCGCCCACCTTTTCAGCCCCGGCTCCCATCTTAAGATTTACAAAAGGCAGATATTCCCCTTTTCTGGCTTGTACTTCATTTTCGGCAATGATAATTTCCTGCAAAGTGATATTCAGTTCCTGGTTGTTTTGCAGTGCGGTATCAATCAGGGCTATAAGACTGGTATCGGTGAAAAATTTCATCCAACTAACCTCTGCCGTATTGACTGTATCCTGTACATTATTATAACTTTCAGGAACGCTGCTATTTTCTGTTTTTTGTGACAACATAGGCGCACAGCCTTTGAATACCAGCGAAATACAGATTATCCCTATATAGCTCAATATGCTGTTTCTTTTCATTGTCTTTAATTTCTTTGATTACTCTTTATTTCGACCTTAACAATTTTTTAATTAGCTTGTTAGAAGCCTTCCGCAGGTTTTTTGAGATCATGTTCTAACTTTCTTTTGTATGTTCATTTTCTTCTTCGTTCAGGCCTGTGGGAAAACCAGTACAAACGCTGAGATATTTGTCTCTTGAATGCACATATTCTTCGCTCAGGGGTTCTAAATATTCATCTTTTATGAGTTGACGGCCTTCTATGAGTTTACCGAATATGTAATACAATCCGGGAATAACGATTACCCCGAAAACGGTTCCAATAAGCATACCCCCAAGAGAAGATGAGCCTATGGTACGATTACCAATGGCGCCAGGACCGGTGGCAGTAACCAGGGGTATCAATCCCGCACAAAAGGCAAAGGAAGTCATCAGGATCGGTCGAAAACGCATCCTGGCACCTTCTATAGCCGCATCGATTATGGTCGCTCCCTGATGATGGTTCTGAACGGCAAATTCCACGATCAGCACAGCATTCTTTGTCAGCAAGCCGATCAACATGATCATCCCTACCTGGGCATAAACGTCGTTGGCCAATCCCGTGAGTTTGAGCAGTAAAAACGAACCAAATATTCCGATCGGCAGGGAAAAGATTACCGCTAAAGGCAAGACGAAGCTCTCGTACTGTGCGGCAAGCACCAAATAGACAAAAATGAGCACGATAGCAAAGATATAAATCGCTTCATTTCCCCGTGCGGCTTCATCAAACGAAAGGCCTTCCCAGGCGATGTCATACCCTATGGGCAAAACTTCCTCAGCTACCTCCCGTATCGCTTGTATGGCCTCGCCAGTAGTGTGCCCCCGTGCGGGAAACCCCCTGATGGCAGCCGAATTGTATAAGTTGTAACGGGTAATTTCATTGGGGCCCTGTGTTTTTTTCATCTTCATAAATGATGAATAAGGCACCATCTCATCATATTTATTTTTTACATACAGTTTCTCAATATCCGATGGGAACCTTCGGCTTTCCGGAACCGACTGTGTGTAAACTTTGAAAAAACGGCCAAATCGAATAAACCCTTGCTCATAAGTACTCCCTATCAGAATGTTGAGGTTTTCTATTGCTCTTTCGATAGACACCCCTTTCTGCATAGCAGCTTTGTTGTCTATCTCCAACTCATATTGAGGATAATTGGCCGCATAAAAAGTAAATAAGCCGGACAGCTCTTTTCGCTCGCGCATGGCGTCCATAAATTCACTATTTATTTTTTCAAATTCATGGTAATCTGTAGAATTGGTTTTATCGAGCAGGCGCAGAGAAAAACCGCCGGAAGAACCAAATCCCGGCACAGGAGGTGGTTCAAAAAACTCTATGATGGCTCCAAGATCCTTCGTTTTTTCTTCCATTTCCTCTATGGTCTCACGAACCGATTGTTTACGCTCCGACCAGTCTTTCAGGCTGATCAGGCATGTCCCCGCATTAGAGCCTCGTCCTTCTGTCATGATCTCATAACCGGCCAATGAAACAACCGATTCAACTGCATCAATTTCTTTGCAAACTTTTTGCAGTTCTTGGGCTACCTGATAGGTTAATTCCAGAGTGGAGCCTGGAGGGGTTTGTATAATGGCATAGATTGTACCCTGGTCTTCACCGGGAACAAATCCTGTTGGAACAACTGTGCTTTCCAAGAATATCCCGACACCAAATACCAGCAATATCCCGAAAGTGACCAATCTTCTGTTTGCTATTAATTTCAGCAATCCTACATATCTTCCTGTCAGCTTTCCGAACCCCTTGTTAAAATAGCCTAGCAACCACTTAATCGGTGATCTTTTTCTCGGTTTACCGTGCGTATTCTTCAATATAATGGCACACAGCACCGGTGTAAGCGTAAGTGCAACAATACCCGAAATAACAATGGAAGCGGCCATCGTAATGGAAAACTGCCGGTAGAATACACCTACCGGGCCCGACAAGAATGAGACAGGGATAAATACTGCTGTCATTACCAGCGTAATTGCAATAATGGCGCCACTGATCTCACGCATCACTTGTTGGGTGGCATTGTATGGCGACAGGTTTTCCTTTTCCATTTTGGCATGTACGGCTTCTACCACCACAATGGCATCGTCAACGACAATACCAATGGCCAGCACAAGGGCAAATAAGGTGACCAGGTTGATGGAAAGTCCGATAAACTGCATAAAAAAGAAGGCGCCGATCAGGGATACAGGAACGGCCAGTGTTGGAATTAACGTGGAGCGCCAATCGCCAAGAAAGATAAATACGACTAAAGCTACCAATATAAATGCGTCTCGTAACGTATGCATCACTTGTTCAATAGAGGCACTCAAAAATTGCGATACATCATAACTGATCTTATAATCCATTTTAGGTGGGAATTCCGCTTTTAATTCTTTCAGTTTGGCCTTTACCTGCTTAATGACCTCTTTGGCATTACTGCCGACTGTTTGTTTTAAAACAATGGATGCCGCCGGATGACCGTCAATGTTGGAATAGATGTCAAAAAATTCGCTTCCGAGCTCTACATTGGCTATATCTTTAAGGTAGAG
The DNA here is from genome assembly GCA_019455085.1 of Chitinophagaceae bacterium. Classification (GTDB taxonomy): domain Bacteria; phylum Bacteroidota; class Bacteroidia; order Chitinophagales; family Chitinophagaceae; genus Ginsengibacter. The sequence goes on along the minus strand of JACFNA010000228.1, from coordinate 1,344 downwards.
TATTTCGCCTTTTTCATTGGCCCGAATGATGATATTCCCATATTGTTCCGGCTTGTTATACCTTCCCTGATATGTCAGCACATATTCCATCGATTGTGCATGTATTCCTGAACTTTGCCCTAATCTTCCCGGCCTGGCTATGATGCTTTGCTCCGACATTGACTTCATCACTTCTTCTGCCGAGATGTTATATGCACGCATCCGATCAGGTTTCAACCAGATGCGCATGGCGTATTTCCGGCTCCCCAGTATTTGCGCCATCGCTATACCGTTAATTCGTTGTATTTCCGGTATCATTTTGGTATAGGCGTAATTGTAAAGGAGCTTTTCATCGGTATTTTCATCTTCACTGTATAAGTTCACATACATCAACATACTGGGTTGTATAGGTGTGATGATAACTCCTTCCCGCTGAACCAGCGGAGGAAGAAGGGGCATCACCTGATCCACCCTTGTTTTCACCCTTATAACCGCTTGATTAGGATCAGTACCGGGTTCAAATATTATCCGGATGGTAGCTTCTCCTGCACTGGTAGCGTCAGATGCTATGTACCTCATTCCCTGAACACCATTGATAGCCGTTTCCAATGGAATAAGGGTGGATTTAACCAACACATCGGCATTGGAGCCAGGATAGGCAATAAAAATATTTACCGTTGTGGGAGCAATTTCAGGAAACTGTGATATAGGTAGCTGTGTTATGGACAATCCACCCATGAAAACAATGACGAGCGATATGACAATTGCAAATATGGGCCTGTGAAGAATGTTACTGAACATGTTTTTTTTCTTTCTTCTCTTTTCTAATACTTACATTATTCTGCATATAAATCCAGATGTGCCATTACCGAATCTGGATCCATAAATTCATAAGTTATTTCTTCCTTATCTCTTACTTTACGCAAGCCTTCTAAAAGTATCTTATCGTTTTCAGTTAAACCTTCTTTTACCACAAATAGGTGTGGCATTTCCGCTCCTATGGTAATGTGCCTTGTTCTTACTACATTGTTTTCATCTATCACAAAAACATATTTCTTATCCATGATCTCAAAAGTGGCTTTCTGCGGAATCAGCAGTGCGTTTTCGAGCGGTTTGGTCATTAGGATATTACCTGTTTCTCCATGCCTTAACAGCCCTTCCGGGTTGGGGAATGTTGCCCTGAAAGCAATATTACCTGTTTCGTTGTTAAAATCGGCTTCAATGGTGGTAACCACTCCGGGGTATTCAAAAAGCTGATTATTTGCCATTAGTAACTTTACTTGTACCTGGTTGTCTTTATTTATCTTTGTTTTGTAATCCAAATATTCCGCTTCCGGTACATTAAAATACACCCACATTTCACTG
>JACFNA010000007.1 GCA_019455085.1 Chitinophagaceae bacterium | reverse complement strand
GTAAGATAAGTAGTAGTCCAGTTGTTTATTATCGCTTCAAAACTGCTTTGGAAGAAAAGGAAAAAAGCAATCAGAAGTAGTAACAGACTGAGCAATCCTTTCAGCGGAACACTTCCATTTGCCTGACGATGTTTTGCGGGCGGAAAATCTACAAACAAGTAGAAAGCCGCCACCAGCATTGGCAGCCATCCCAAAATGGCCATTATCTTAAACGAGGATGCTTGTGCATCAAATGCACTTAATAATAATGGCATCCCCAGCGCACCCAGCCCGAAAAATACACCCAACAGGCTTAGATTCGCCCCTTTATGCATGTCACTAATATCAGACACGACAGCATTGGTAGCCCCATTTATAATGCCACCACCAAAGCCGAAAAGAAATACAAATCCGCGGAGTGCTTCATGCGAATTACTGTAAGCTAACCCCTCGAAACCCGCAAACATTGCGAGACACGCGAATACCAGGAGGTATCTGTAACCATACCTGTCGCATATCGGGCCAAAAATCAATGACCCTCCAAGAATGCCAAACGGCAGTATAGAAAACAGCGTTCCCGACTCTGTACCACTAAGCTGAAACTTTTCCTGCAAGTCTGTAGCCAATGATCCCATTGCAATCAGGCAGACTCCAAACAGAAGCATTCCGGCACAAGCGGCAATAAAAGCGGGGAGGTTCTTATGCATCAATGACAGTGGATTTTGAAATTTCTCTTGCAAGGAAAGCGGCCCCATACAGCCCGGCATTACCCCCCAACAACGAGTGTGTTACAACAACCTCCTTCATACTTATTGGCTGTGCCCATTTTGCAGACTCCTTCACAATTGCAGGAATCAAAGAAATTGCAGGCCCGAAAACACCTCCCCCAAAAATGATTCTTTCCGGATTAAACAGGCTCACCATATTTGCAGTCATCATTCCCCATAACCCGATACACTCCTTTATCACCTGCAAGGCTACTTTGTCTTTCTTAAAATACGCATCAAATACATCTGCTGCCGTAATATTTTTCTTTCCTTTGAGAATGCCCTTATACGAATAATTCCTATCAAGCACTTTGCGAGCCTGTCTTGCAATTCCATTGCCAGAAGCCGTACTTTCAAGGCACCCATATTTTTTATACTCCGGTTTAAAAGATCGATCCAGCGCCATCCATCCGGTAGCGCCTGCTACTCCGCTTTTGCCCTGGATTATCCTGCCACCAGAAATAATCCCCACTCCAACTCCTGTACCTACAGCAATAAACAAGGCATCATCACAACCCTTTGCAGCTCCCTGCCACCGCTCCCCCATAATATAACAGGCACGGTCATTCTGGATTATCAACGGAATTTTTCGGGAAACCGTTTTCAGTTCTTTTCTAAGCGGATAATTGTCCCATTCGGGCAGGTTGGGAGCCCACACAGTGCCTGATTTTTCATTATAAATTCCAGGTACCGAAATACCAATGGCTTCGACAGCGTGTTTGCTGTTCCCCGGTTTCAGGTGATCTCTGATTATTGACTTTAACAGTTGACAAATCTCACGACCTCTCCGCCTGCCTACAGTAGTAGTATCATTTGTAAGTATATACCCCTCACATGAAATTATTGCATGAGCCAGTTTGGTGCCGCCTAAATCTATCGCAAGAAAAGACATGATTGAAATTAGGAAAAATTTTTTCCTATGCGAAAAAAACTATGATTGCACGCTATGAAAAGAGTTGATACGTGATAAAGCTGGTACTGTATGCGAGCAGGGTCATGTACAACAGCATAATCAACGGCCATTTCCAGGATTTGGTCTCTCTTCTGACAATGGCAAGAGTACTCATGCACTGCATGGCAAGCGCATAGAAAACAAGCAGAGACAGGCCTGCTGCAAGTGTATAAACCTTACTGCCATCCGACCAGGTAGCTGCACTCATTTTCTCCCGCAGGGTAAGGCTGTTTTCGTCTGCATCGCTTCCTACAGAATAGAGCGTGGCCATCGTTCCCACGAAAACTTCCCTTGCTGCAAAAGAAGTAATCAGCGCGATCCCTATCTTCCAATCATATCCAAGCGGATGAATAACCGGTTCAATTGCATGACCCAGCCTGCCGGCAAATGAATTTTCGAGATATGCTGTCTGCCTTTCGTTCTCATACTCCTGAGTATTTGCAGGATCTGCTGAAATAAGTTGATCATATTTGGCAGTAACTGCCTGCATTTTCTGCTTTGGCCCATAACTGCTCAAAGCCCAAAGTATCAGGCTGATTACCATGATGACTTTCCCGGCATCTACTACAAAGATTTTTGCTTTTTCCACCATGGTGTGAAAAATATTCTTCCAACGCGGGCCTCTGTACAGTGGTAATTCCAGAATAAAATAGCTTTTCTCTTTACTTCTTATAAACCACTTCATTACATACGCAGCAGCCAGTGCCATGAAAGTGCCCAGAAAATACATCAGCATCATCACCAACCCCTGAAGGCTGATAAAACCTAAGAATAGTTTATTGGGGATCACTAATGCAATTAACACAGTATAAACCGGAAGACGAGCGCTGCAGCTCATTAGAGGAGTTACCATGATAGTCAGGAGGCGCTCCTTCTTATTCTCAATACTCCGCGCACTCATGATCGCCGGAACTGCACATGCCAATCCACTGATCATCGGCATTACGCTCTTGCCGTTAAGCCCTGCTTTCCGCATAACCTTATCGGTAAGGAAGCTGATTCTTGCCATGTAGCCCGTATCCTCCAGAAGAGTGATCAGGCCAAACAAGATCATGATTTGCGGTACAAAGACCACAATACCGCTTAACCCGGCAAGAATTCCGTTAATAAACAAGTCGGTCAGCCAACCAGTCGGAAGGATTCCCGAAAGCCAGCTTCCGGCTTTTGCGAATGTCCATTCAATTCCATCCATTGGGAATTGTGCAAATACAAAAATGCTCTGAAATATCACAAAGAGCACAGCCAGCATGATAAGATATCCCCAGAAACGATGTAGCAGTATGTTATCCAGCCGATGGGTAAACATTTCCTTTTTCAGCGGGTCTTCTACTGCCACAGTCTGCTTCATAATCTCATTAATCCTGCCATATCGCCTCAGTATTTCCTCAGCCTGTGTTTTGGCGTGATTAAAATTATAGTGCTGCTCTACACGCTCAATTGATTCCTGTTGATCATCCCTGAGGTTGAAATTCTCATGGTTGATAAGGTAGTGTATGGCATGATAGTTACTACTGCCGGGCACCAGTTGCTGTACTTCACTTACTGCCTGTGGAGCAAGCGATTTGACATCTATGAAGTCTCTTGAAGCCTTCGCTTCGGAATGCTTTAGCGTTTGATCGATAGCCTTTTTCAATTGAGATATACCCTTTCCTTTCCGGGGATTTACCGGTACAATGAGTACCCCCAACTCCCTTTCCAACCCTGCAATGTCCACATTGGTTTTATTCTTCGCAGCAATATCCATCATGGTCAGCGCAATAACCATGGGCTTTTTCAAATCAATGATTTGTGAACAAAAAAGCAAATTCCGCTTTAAGTTGCTTGCATCTGCGACCAATACAATCAGGTCAGCTCTATTCTTTATATCCTGGTCAATAAGTACTCTGTACGACACCCATTCATCCTCTTTTTTAGGATAAAGGCTATACGTACCCGGAAGGTCGATGACTTTTGCATGGACACTTTCAGATATTCGGGCAGCCCCGGTCTTCTTATCTACCGTGACCCCGGGAAAATTCCCTACCCGCTGTTTAAGACCGGTTAGCGCATTAAACAGCGAACTCTTTCCACTATTGGGATTTCCTACGAGCGCGATATGGACAGACTCTTTCAATTTAAAAAGCGCGTAAATATAGAAGGTGAAGGTGGGGTGGGTTTACGAAATCGGGAAAGTGTAACGTATTTAACTCTTTATCAACGCTATAAAACAGACAGTAAATCTGATCTGACAAGTCCATTATCTGCCTGTTAAATTATATTTTATCCGTTAGTTTACTGTCAACAGGAAATAGTTCTTTTTCCCCTTCTGAATCAATAAGTACTTATTGCTTAGCAACAACGAAGAGTCAATCTTCATGCCTTCATCCAGCACTTTAGCCTTATTAAGAGAAACCCCACCTGCAGTTATCATCTTACGGGCTTCTCCTTTGCTTTTGAAGACCTCTCCATAAACTAAAATTGTGGTGAGATCCTGTTCCGCAAGCTGGCTTCGGGATACGCTAAACTGAGGAACGCCTTCCATGATCTGCAGAAATTGTTTTTCGGTAAGTGAGCGTAATGCGTTTTCAGTATCGTTTCCAAACAAAATCCTGGACGCTTCAATAGCAAAATCAAGGTCTTCCTGAGAATGCACAAAGCGGGTTACCTCTTCTGCAAGCTTATTTTGCAGAATTCTCTGATGTTCATTGCCTTTATGCCGGGCAGCCAAATCTGAAATCTCTTCCCGGGACAGAAATGTGAATATCCTGAGAAACCTTTCCGCATCTTCATCAGCCGTATTTAACCAGAATTGGTAAAAGGAGTAAGGAGAAGTTCGTTCTGCATCAATCCACACATTACCTTTCTCACTTTTTCCAAACTTGTTCCCGTCAGCCTTCTTTATAAGCGGGCTGGTAAAGGCAAAGGCTTCCTTACCCGACTTTCTGCGCAGCAATTCCACTCCGGTAACAATATTTCCCCATTGATCGCTTCCACCGAACTGTAGTTTGCAGTTTTGCTCATGGTAGAGCCTGTAAAAATCATATCCCTGCATTAACTGGTAGCAGAACTCTGTGAAACTCATCCCATTATCACTCTCCAGCCTCTTTTTTACCGAATCTTTCGCCATCATATAGTTCACTGTAATATGCTTACCGGTATCTCTTATAAAATCGAGGAAGGAGATATCCTTAAACCAGTCATAGTTGTTTACCATTACGGCGCTATTAGGCTGATTCGAGTCAAAATCTATAAACTTTGAAAGCTGCTTCCTGATTCCGGCCATGTTTCTGTCGAGGGTATCCCTGTCCAATAGGTTTCGTTCCTCGCTTTTTCCGGTCGGGTCACCCACCATACCGGTAGCCCCTCCTATCAGTGCTACAGGTTTATGTCCAAATCTCTGCAAATGCACCATTACCAGAATAGGGACAAGGCTTCCAATATGAAGGCTCTCTGCGGTAGGATCAAAACCCACATAACCGGCGGTTGACTCTTTTAGCAGTTGCTCTTCTGTTCCGGGGATTATATCATGCAGAAGGCCACGCCATCTCAGTTCTTCAATAACATTTTTCATGGGCTGCAAAATTACGATACGAAAACATTATTCACTGCACTCTGTTACTTCTGATAGCGTATTTTTCGGTCAAGGTTGTTATTTTTACGTATTTTTATTGGCTTCCTTAAAGAAAATGACAATATAACAAATCTGTACACGTTTTATTTTACGGCCACTTACACAGTAAAACTGATTTTTTTTAATTCTTTTCCGCGATTATGAAATCTGCCATTGTCACTTACATAGCCATAGTATTGCTCGCTATACCCTTGCTTTCTGAAGGCCAGTTCAGGAAATATTCTAACGAATTTCTCAATATCGGTGCAGGTGCAAGAGGATTAGCAATGGGTTCTGCTCAGGCCGCATCGGTTGAAGATGCTACAGCAGGATATTGGAATCCCGCAGCGCTTACCCGTGTGGAAGACTTTCCCTCTCTCAGCCTGATGCACGCCAGCTATTTCAGCAATATTGCCAATTACGAATTCGGGGCTTTGGCACTACCCATTAGCGGAAATAAGAGGACACTGGGAGTCTCTCTCCTCCGTTTTGGAGTGGACGACATTCCCAACACACTCTTTCTGGTGGAACCTGACGGCAGTATAAACTACAATAACATCTCGAGCTTTTCTTCTGCAGACTGGGCCATGCTTCTTTCCTTCGCACAAAAAATACGCGATGAGGAAGACTTTAAAGCCTCTTTTGGAGTGAACACGAAAATTATCTACCGTAAGGTGGGCCAATTCGCCAATGCGTGGGGGTTCGGCCTGGATGCAGGATTCGCTATGAAGAAGGGGAACTGGAGTGCAGCGGCCGTTGTAAAAGATATTTCTACCACATTTAACGCATGGTCGTTCCATTTTAATGAAAAATAGAAAGAAGTACTTTATCTGACAAAGAATGATATCCCGATAAAATCGAGCGAAATTACGGCTCCAAGACTCACGCTGGCTTCATCCTATCTTTTCCCTTTCAATGAGTCATTCAAACTCCTTGTGGAGGGGGATCTGGACTTTACTTTTGACGGAAAAAGAAATACACTGATCCGCAGTAATCTCACCAGTGTGGATCCGCATATCGGACTAGAGGCCCAAATTAAGGATGCCTTTTTTATAAGAGCAGGACTTACTAATTTTCAGAAAGCACTTAAGGACGGCGATACGACCAACCAAAAGAGGGTGTGGATTTACCAACCAAGTCTGGGTGCAGGCTTCAAAGTTTCCAATATTGTGATCGATTATGCCTTTTCAAATCTGGCTAATCAATCAAACCCCTTATATACTCACATATTTTCATTAAAAATACTGTTCGGTACAAAGAGTGAATACTAATCAAGAGATTTTATGAAGAGGAATTTCATATTTATATCACTGTTTTTATGGTCTATGGGAGCGATAGGCCAACCCTTTAACAATAGCTGGATTGATTATAGTAAACCTTACTATAAGTTTAATATTATCAACGACGGTGTATATCGTATTTCACAAGCTGTTCTGCAAAATGCAGGACTTGGAAGTGTGCCTGTTGAACAGCTTCAACTTTGGAGAAATGGCGAAGTAGAACCCTTTTACTCTAGTGTGACATCAGGTACAATGGGTGCAAGTGACTTTATAGAGATCTATGGAAGGCGCAATGATGGCAAACCTGATAAGAAACTCTATTCAAAACCAGAATATCAATTAACTGAATACCGTAGTATAATTTCTGACACGGCATCGTATTTTTTAACAGTAACCCCGTCAGGTGGTAGTCCGCGATTTATGGATGAAGCCAACAATGTTGCAGGAAATTCTCTTCCCGCCGAGGTTTATTTTATGAATACGAAAGGAATTTATTTTAATGAACTGCTAAGCCCCGGTTTTGCTCAACCTGCCGGAGGCGTATATGTTTTCTCATCATCCTACGAACAGGGTGAAGGGTGGGCCGGAAACCCTGTAGAGCCAGCCAAAACCAGAATTTCCACAATGGGAAACCTAAACATGTACATGAGCGGTCCTGCAGCATCTGTTACCTATGCCGTGGTTGGCAACGCTTTTAATACAAGAAATGTAAAACTTCAATTAAACAACACTTATATAGACGAGGTTTCATTGCCCTACTTTAACTTTTTAAGGAAGACAATCAGCGGTATCCCCTTAACTGTCTTTACCAGCCCTAACAATGCTACTATGAGGTTTTATAACACCTCTTCTGTACAATATGACAGATATAATCCAGCTTTTTGGGAGTTAACCTATCCAAGTACCTTTAATTTTTCAAACCAAAAAGAATTCTCGTTTGAGTTACCGGCATCTGCACAGGGAAACTATCTGGAAATCACCAACTTCGATATGGGATCTGTCGCACCTGTCCTCTATGACTATACTAACATGAAGAGGTACACGGCTGACATAACCAGCACCCCCGGAAAAATTAAGTTTGTGTTACCACCATCATTGGCCCCCAAACGAAAGTTCAGATTAGTTACACAATCACCTGCAGCAATTACAGCCATTACTTCCCTAAGGAAAAGAGAATTCATCAACTACGGACTGGCGGTTAATCAGGGTAACTATATAATAATATCGAACCCGGTTCTCTACACATCCACCTCAGGAAAAAATTATGTAGATGAATACAAACAATACAGAAACTCGGTAAAAGGAGGAGGGTTTAATTCAATTGTCGTCGATATTAATGAGCTTTCTGATCAGTTTGCTTATGGAATTTCAAAACATCCTCTCGCAATAAAAGACTTTATTCAGTTTGCAGCGGCTAATTTTAGTCCTGCTGCCAGATATGTTTTCCTGATTGGAAGAGGCGTCATTTACGATGAATATGTACGACTGAAAAACAGTACCTACAGAGATATGTTGAATCTGGTTCCCACTTTCGGTAGTCCGGGATCTGATGTTCTCTTATCCTCGCCTTATGGCATTTCTACCCCTTCGATTCCTATTGGCAGGCTGTCGGCAGTAAACGGAGGTGAGGTAGGCGATTATCTTACCAAAGTAATGCAATATGAAGACGCACAGCAGTCACAGGTTTACGATATCAACGACCAGCTATGGAAGAAAAACGTAGTACAGATATCTGGAGGTAAAACAAGTGACGAAAACTTCGAATTCAGATCTTATATGAATGGTTACGCCAGTATTCTAAGCGACACAATGATGGGGTCTAATGTGGAACTTTTCACCAAAACATCTAACGTAGCCGTTCAGAACCTATCAAGCAAACGGATTGAGGAGCTCTTTGAACAAGGTATCGGAATACTTGCGTACTTCGGCCACTCATCAGCCAATACCCTGGAATACAATCTGGACGACCCCTCTGCCTATAACAATGCAGGGAAATATCCAATGTTTATTGTAAGCGGTTGTACCGCAGGAAACACCTTTGTATTTGACTCCACCCGGTTTATTTCAGGAAATAAGACTATTTCAGAAAACTTCGTGCTTAGTCCGGAAAGAGGTAGTATATCCTTTATGGCAAGTACACACTATGGCATTGGCCCCTACCTCAATGAGTACAATAAGATGTTTTACAAACTCCTATCCACTACGCACTACGGTGGCGCAGTCGGGGATATAATGAAACAAACAATTAAGAACCTGAGGGGAGATGACCCTGGTCTTGGATTTTTCAGTCGTACTGATCTGGAAGAAATGAATCTCCAGGGAGATCCTGCTATAAAGTTTCATGCTACAAACAAACCGGATTATGTAATTGAAAGCCCCCAGATTAAAATCGATCCGGGCTTTATCTCCGTGTCTGAAAATAACTTTAAGATAAATGCCAAAGCGTTCAACCTGGGCAAAGCCATCAATGACTCCATCTCATTTGTTTTGAAGCGGGTGTACCCTGCAGGAAATACCGAAGAAATTGCAAGAAAAAGAATCAAGGGTATAAAATATGCCGATTCCCTTGAAATACAAGTCCCGATTATTTCCACCAGGGACAAGGGATTAAATAAGATCATTGCAATCATAGACGATGGCAACCTTGTTGATGAGATGTCAGAATCAAACAACTCTGTTACCAAGGAGTTTTATATCTATGAAGACGAAGCCCGACCTTTTTATCCGGCAAACTATGCAGTAATTGAAAATTCCGGCCAAAAGCTCTTCGCCAGTACGGCAAACCCCCTGTCGCCTGCTAAACAATACGACTTTGAGCTTGATACCACCATGTTGTTCAATTCGCCATTTAAGATAACAAGAAGTATCAATGCTCCGGGTGGTATTTTGGAGTTTGACCCGGGAATTACCTACCAGGACAGTGTAGTGTACTACTGGAGGGTATCTATCAAACCTCAGTCAGGTCTTCCGGAAGATTACCATTGGCTTACATCTTCATTCCAGTATATCCCAAACAGAACGGGATTTGCACAAGGACACTATTATCAGCACCTGAATTCCGGAGTATCCGACATCTTCCTGGATAGTTTAAGATCGTGGGAATTCGTAAAGAAAGAAAATTACATTTTCGCTAATTCAGGAGTTTACCCCACGGCTGCCACTCTGGGATCTGAAATGCAGGTAAATATTAATGGTTCCACAAAAGCAGCTGCCGTTTGCGCATTTGACGTATTGACGTTTACAGTAATCGATCCCCTTTCTCTGGAAGCCTGGATAAATACTACTGGGACAGGGAGGTTTGGAAGTCTGCCTGTTTGCCAGGAAACAAGAAAAGGAAACTTCGAATTTCCAAACCTAAACACTGTAGCCGGAAGAAAGACGGTAATGGACTTCATGGATTCCATCCCCGACAACTTCTTTGTTGTGTTACGTTATAACGCATACTCCCTTGGCAACTTTGTGTATGCCGACCAATGGGCTTCTGATACCAGCATATACGGTTCGGGCATCAGCTTATATCATAAACTAAGAGAACAGGGCTTTTATAACATAGATTCATTCGACAGAAAACGCACTTTCATATTCATGTTCAAGAAGAACTCTCAGGATTTCGAGCCAGGGATTGTATTCAGTGAAGGACTCTATGATAAGATTTCGATCAGAAAGGATTTCCTGCTTGAAGATACGCTAGGCCTCATTACTTCTCCGGTATTCGGGCCGTCCAAAGCTTGGAAGTCCATGCACTGGCAGGGAAAGCAGTCTGATATGCCTGCAACGGATATCCCAACCGTTTCAATATGGGGTATTGATAAAGATGGCAACCAAACGCAACTTCTGACAGCAGACGAATCCCAAAAGGATGTGGACATTTCAGGCATTAGCGCAGCACAATACCCATACCTGCAGCTGAAGATGAAGAATATTGACAAGACAAACCTCACGCCCTATCAGCTTAACAAATGGATGGTACTTGGAGATGAGGTTCCTGAAGGTGCACTAGCTCCCTCCATTTTCTTAAGTGCAAAAGACACACTCAGACAGGGAGAGTTTCTGCAGTTTGGAATCGCATTTAAGAACATCAGCTCCGCTGTATTTGACAGTATGAAAATCAACCTCACTGTCATCGACAACAAGAACGTAACCCACGTACTTCCTATGACAAAAATGAAGCCGCTGATTAGTGGAGACACTATCAAACTTGTTTACAACCTTGATACTAAACTGTACCCGGGTACAAACACACTGTTTGTCGACTTTAACCCTGATAATAACCAGCCGGAACAGACCCATTTTAATAACTTCCTTTACCACAACTTTTATGTAATACCGGATAACTTTAATCCGCTCATGGACGTAACATTTGACGGAGTCCGCATATTGAACCGGGATATCGTTTCAGGAAAGCCTCATATCCTGATTAAACTGCAGGATGAAAGTGAGTTCTTAAAACTCCAGGACACTTCGCTGATAAAAGTAAAAGTGAAATTCCCGGATGGTACTCTGAAAGATTACTATTTTAATAGTGACACCCTGAAGTTCATCCCGGCCACCGGTAATGGAAATACAGCAACCATAGAGTTCACTCCCACATTTGACGCAGAGGACGATGATTATGAACTCTTTGTTACAGGAAAAGATGCCGTAGGTAACGAAGCGGGAAAGACGGGTTACCACGTGACCTTCCGGGTTATTGGGAAACCAATGATTTCAAATCTTCTGAACTATCCCAACCCATTCACTACCTCCACAGCTTTTGTTTTCACAATCACCGGATCTGAAGTGCCGCAAAATCTGAGGATACAAATTCTGACAGTAACAGGTAAGGTCGTACGTGAAATTACAAAGGAGGAGCTTGGCCCTCTACACATAGGCAGGAACGTTACAGAATACAAGTGGGACGGAACAGATACATACGGCCAGAAATTAGCCAATGGTGTATATCTGTACAGAGTGCTCACAAATCTGAATGGAAGAAGAATGGATAAGTTTACAGACCGAGACGAAATGACCGAGCAGTATTTCAGGAAAGGATATGGAAAAATGTACCTGATGAGATAATCTCAATCAGCACGTTACACTATCTTTAGCCTTGTTAACAACCCGTCAAATTGAACAGATTTGCGCTCGCCGAAGCAAAAGGTAAACTGTACCACCCCGAACTGGACGCAATTCGGGGGTTTGCTTTTCTTGTTGTATTTGTGTACCACGCTTCGGGGCTGGGACAAATACTGCGCGAAGGATCACTGGCACTATATGCATTTAATAAGTCAGGACCTCTGGCAATTGAAACATTCTTTGTCCTTTCATCTTTCCTGCTTACCTGGCTCGCCCTCAATGAAGTAAAATTTAAAGGACGGTTTTCAATCAGGAACTATTTTGCACGGCGCATATTACGGATCTGGCCCCTGTATTTCGTTATTATGATCCTGGGATTTGTGGTAGTACCCTACCTTGCAAAGGCAGCCGGGCATAGCGTCACCCTGCCCGACAAATGGTATTATCTATTCTTTGTAGCCAATTTTTACACACTCCCCCACGTGTATTTTCTCCAGTTTCTTTGGTCGATTTCAGTAGAAGAGCAATTCTATCTAATCTGGGGAATCTTCCTGAAATTCTTCATAAAGCACATCCGTTGGATAGCCCTAGCCTTCATGATTATAAGTGTTGGATTTACTACGTATAGAATATTGAATAACGTCCCTAAATATTTCCATACGCTAAACTACTTTTTCGATTTCGCTTGTGGTGCTTTCGGCGCGTACTCTCTTTTTTATAAAAAACAGATTGCAGGATTCTTTTCCAAACTTAAGCGCACACAAACCATTCTTTTCTACCTCGTGCTTCCGACACTTATTGTATTGTTCTACTTTCTGGAACAAAACAACAACCCACTGACTTCTGATTTTGCCGCCCTGCTTTTCAGATACTGTTTCATCATTTATATAGCAATGTTTATCATTGAACAAATGTCAAACCCATCCAGGGTCAGGATTTTTGGCAAAAACAGATTTTTGATCTTTACAGGCAGAATATCTTATGGACTTTATTGTTTTCACGGACTCAATATAACCCTGATAGGATTACTGGCACCTCGTTTCTTCCCGAATATGCCGGGGATATTATTGTTCGCAACTATTTTCATTATAAACTATGCAGTTGCATGGGTATCTTATGTTTACTATGAGTTGCCATTCCTGAAATTAAAATCCAGATGGAAAGGGGTCTGACTGTGGCCATATAGCGGCATTCTTGTCGACACGCTCTGACAAATCGTGCTTCATACTTAATTTTGCTTTTGATGACCCACTACGATTTAATTATTATTGGAGGAGGCCCAATTGGCCTGGCCTGCGGTATTGAAGCTCATAAGGCCGGATTGAATTACCTTATAATCGAAAAAGCAGCGCTGGTAAATTCCCTCTACCACTATCCGGTCAACATGACTTTTTTCAGCACCAGTGAGAAACTGGAAATCGGGAAGGTGCCTTTTGTCAGTAACAACAGAAGGCCGTCAAGAAGAGAGGCGCTCGAATATTACAGGCGAATAGTCACCACCTTCGACCTCAACATTCATTTCTTCGAAGAAGTGAAGGAGGTGACAAAATACGGGAAACGAAAAAAAGTTATTACCTCTGTGTCATCCTATAAGGCTGACAATATAGTCGTGGCCACGGGCTTCTATGGCCTGCCGGTGATGATGAATGTAAAAGGTGAGCAACTTAGGAAGGTAAAACATTATTACGACGACCCACACTTCTATGCTTTTCAGGATGTAACGGTTGTAGGAGCGGCTAACTCCGCAATTGATGCTGCTCTCGAAACATGGCGCAAGGGCGCCAGGGTAACTCTCGTCATTCGCGATCACGAAATCAGCCAGCGTGTAAAATACTGGGTACGGCCTGACATCCTGAACAGAATAAAAGAAGGCGCCATCAGGGTATATTACAATTCTTCGATAAAAGAAATCCGCGAGAAGGAAGTGGATATCAAAACTCCAAACGGTAAAATAACTTTACCGAACGACTGGGTATTGGCGATGACCGGCTACCGGCCTGATATGGAGTTCCTGCAATCGATGGGCGTAAAACTGTCAAACGATGAAGTACTTAAGCCCTCATATAACGAAGAGACCCATGAATCTAATGTAAAAGGTATCTACCTGGCGGGTGTAATCTGTGGTGGTATGAACACTCACAAATGGTTTATTGAAAACTGCCGTGAACACGCCGGAATTATTATGAAAGACATTTTAAGAAAAAGGAAAATCGCGAATACGCATAAGAGCCTGATCAAAGAAAGTAAACGAAAGTGATCAAACCACTTATAAAAAACATTATTAAAACCAGCCTCTGCGTTTAAAAACCCAAATCATTACAACCGGGATAACAAACATCACCCCTACCGCCATCCAGAATCCAAACTGATTGTCCAACCAGGGCATTTTGCTGAAGTTCATTCCGAAGATACCGCCAATCACTGTGGCTGGAGCTAACAAACAGGTAACGATTGCCATCACTTTCATCACCTCATTCATCTTAAGGTTCAGTTCGCTCAGATAGAGGTCATGCAGGTTGAGCATCATATCCCGATAGTTTTCCGAAAGTTCACTCGCCTGCACAATATGATCATAAACATCCTTAAAATACTTCTCTGTTTTCTCTTCTATCAGTTCAGAATCGCTACGCATGATGTTGCCCACCAATTCACGAACAGGGCTGATATTTCTTTTCAGGAAAATCATCTCCTTCCTGAGTGAATTGATATTGGCCAGTGTAACGGTATTAGCTTGTTGCACAATATCTTCTTCGAGATCTTCAATACTCTCACCCAACCTTTCCATAATCACAAAATAATTGTCCACTATCAGGTCGATGATTGAATAAAAGAGGTAGTCAGACCCGTTCTGTCTGATCTTTCCCGCAGCATTGCCTAACTTATCGTTCACTATTTTTAAAAGATCTTTTTGAGATTCTTCCTGAAAAGTGATTACAAAATTTTTCCCAAGCACAATACTTAACTGTTCCGTCTCCAGCATTCTCGTCTCTGCATTGAAATACATCATATACATCAACACATAAAACACCCCTTCCATCTCGTCCATTTTAGGTCGTTGTCCAAGGCTCATAATATCTTCTGTCAAAAGAGGGTGTATCGAAAATATCTGGCTGATACTACTGATGTCGTCCTGCCTGAGCCCGTCTATGTTTATCCAGAGGTTGGCATTATCCACTCTATACTTCTCACAGTCCTGTGCCGATACGGACCTGTGAATATTCAGGCTAAGCGGGTCATACTGATATACAGTGATGTGAGTTTTTTCAGGCTCAGTCCTTGCAGGATGCACGGTAGGGTTCACATGGAGCACACGTGTTTTCGGTTGCAGAAAAGAAGCCCCAAATAACTTTCTCTTTTTCTTACGCATAACCATTTCATTTACCTATTCCGGAATACACCCCTACATGTGATTCCATTTCTTATAGAACTCCTTTGCCTTTTCGAGATCCTCCGGTGTATCTATCGACAACGGCGTCTCATCGGTAACCACCATCCTGATGGAAATGCCATTCTCCAGATAACGGAGTTGCTCCAGCATCTCCGTAGTTTCCAACGGCGATTTTTCAAGGGTTGGAAACTGCAACAACACATCCTTTCTGTATCCGTAAATGCCAATATGTTTCATGTAGGCTACTGAAGACCCCTGATTCCTTCTAAATGGTATCGGCGCCCGTGAGAAATACATTGCGTTTCCACTACAGGAAGCCACTACCTTCACATAGTTAGGATTCAGAATATCCGACTCCTCATTAATAGGGGTCATTAAAGAAGCTACCTGTACCTTCTCGTCATCAAAGACACTGAGTAATGACTTTAATCCCTGCACGTTGACAAAAGGCTCATCTCCCTGCACATTAATTACCACTTCCGTATCCAGCCTTTCAGCTACTGAGGCTATCCTGTCGCTGCCCGACTCGAACTCCCCTTTGCTCATCATGGCATAACCTCCGTATTGTATTATTTCATTAAATATCCGCTGGTCATCTGTGATTACGATTACCTCGTCAAACAAATGGGTAAGCACCGTATTTTCATACGTATGCCTGATAATCGTTTTATCTCCCAGCATTTGCAGCAACTTGCCCGGGAAGCGGGTAGATCCATAACGGGCCGGTATAAGTGCTACAGATTTCATTGGTAAAAAAATGTATGATTTACTGACAATCTAAACTCATCCAAAGTCTAGATTTCATGGCGCCATCAAAAGAAGAAGGTTGTCGGGGCAAAACCATTATATGGTAATCACCAGTGGCATCAACAGCATCAATAATTCTTCCTGGCTATCTTTCTTTTCTCCGCCATCGTAAGGCCTCAGTATGCCCGGCTTGGTAGGGGAGGTAAGTTCTATAACCACTTCCTCTGTATCTGTAGCCGCAAGCATTTCAATCAATGTCTTAGCATTAAAAGCAATCTTCATGTCTTCGCCTTCATACTGGCACGACATCCGCTCATTTCCTTCAAAACTCAAATCTGTATCCTGCGACTCAAGTCCCAGTTCGCTACCGGTAATGGTTAGTGCCACCAGATAAGTGCTCTTATTACTAAATACACTTACTCTGCGTAACGCCAGCTCAAAGTTGTTCTTGTTAACGACGAGTTTATAGGGATTATTGGCAGGAATCACCACTCTGTAGTCAGGATAGCGTGCATCTATCAGGCGGCACATTATCTCCGAAGCACCATGCTGCACGAACAAATGTTTAGAGTTATAGGATACTACAAGTTCCTCATCACTCACCGGCAACAGGCCTTTCATCAGTAAAAGCGGTTTACGGGGCACAATAAAAGAGGCTTCTTTCTTATTGCTGACATCGGTGCGTGTAAGTTTTGCCAGTCTGTGTGCATCTGTAGCCACTGTAGTAAGCATATTCTTTGACAGCTCAAAGAATACTCCTGACATAGCCGGGCGAAGATTGTCTGTACCTGCAGCAAAGAGACACTTGCCAATAATTGCATGCATCGCCGTGGCAGGCATCTTGAAAGAATCAGAGTCTTCACTATCCGGGTCTCTCGGAAAATTCTCGGGGCTTTCTCCCATAATCTTATACTTACCCGTATCGCTTGTAATTTCTACAGCATAAGATTTATCAATCGTAAATGTAAGCGGTTGCTCAGGAATATTCCGCAGCGAGTCCATAAGGATGCGTGCAGGGATACATACTTTCCCTTCTTCACGAGCCTCTATATCAATCTTTACCTTTACTACCGTCTCCAGATCGGTACCGATTACCGTCAGTTGGTTATCCTGTATTTCAAATAAGAAATCTAACAAAATAGGTAATACGGTGTTAGAATTTAATACCCCACCGATTTGTTGCAGATTTTTGAGCAGTTGTGTTGAGGAAACGATGAACTTCATACTGTATGTTTATTGCCAAAGATAAAGATTCGTAATTATTAAAATCCAGTGGCCGGATCGTGGTTATCTACTTTTTTTACCCGTTTCTTCTGAACCATGTATAAGCCTGAAAAAATCAATACGGTAGCAATCAGTTTATTTGCTGTCATCATTTCATTCATAAACAATACAGCAATTATTCCTGTAAAGAGTGGTTGTGTGTATATATAAGCACCGGCGAGCGATGCGTTGAGTATCTTAATGCCGTAAAGATTAAAAACATAAGCCAGAAATGTTCCCGGCACACAGATAAGCAATAGCAACCACCATTCCTTCGCATTCATGCTTATTAAAGAAAAATCCCTGACCTCGGTAATACAAAATGGCAGAATCATTACAAGGCCAAAGGTGAATATCATACGGGTAACCATCATAGGAGAGTAGGCCTCCATCAATGGCTTTGCAATAATGAAATAGGTAGTATAAGCAAGGGTGCTCAGGATAATCAGCGAATCACCCAGCACCAGGTTGTCACCTCCGTAAGACTCTTTTCCACTGAGCAGAAAGAAGGCGCCTCCCAAAGCCAGGAATAATCCTATCCCCTTCAACAGTGTTAACTTTTCACGAAGCACCCACGATGCAAAAAGAGTTATCATCAGAGGTGATAGAAGCGTAAGCAGTGAAGCGTGCATTGGTGAAGTAAATTCCAGGCCTTTGATAAACAGCATCTGATTCAGAGCAATTGCCGTAAGTGCACAATAGGCAATCCTGATCAGGTCTTTTTTCTTAATCACTTCTTTCCTGGGTTTGAACAGGAATAAAATCCAGAAGAGGAGGGCGCTTACCAATACCCTGTAAAAATTGAGCCCAAAAGGACCTGCAATTTTATTCACCGTAAAAAACTTTATGGCATTATAATTCAGGGCGAAAAACAGGTTAGTACCTACCAGAGCAAGATGCGCCTTCAGGGTGGATGTCAATTGTAAAAATTTAAGAGTGCAAAGGTGCACAAAAAGAAACTGGATATCGTATTAGAATATCTCTTATTTATCGCCTGACCGGTAATCCCTTTTGTCTTCTCCAAAACCCGGGTAAGAACTTTATCACCCAGTTCCCGATTATTTTTCAACACCAGAAAACCTTCCCGGATTTCTACCACAGAAATTCCATTCAGCTGATCCCCGAAAAAAAATTTTATTACCTGGATTCATATAATATTTTATTGTTCTTTTTTACCATATCATCCTGCTAAATAACAAACCGGACAAATCATTCGTTTATTGCAAAAACTATATAAGTTGCTGGTTATTAGTACTTTAAATTGTCTCTTGGCCCTATTTTCCTGCCATAAAATCTAATTGGTTCACCTTCAGGGTTTTTAATATTTATATTATATTTTATTGGTATTTTAAAATAATTATATATTTTTAAAAAAATATTTTCAAAAATCTGATGATATTTTTCTTTCCCTACGATATACTAATGTAGAGATCACGAAGGTGGACTAACTGCGCCTTTTCCGGTCTTTCTGTTTCCTCCAATACCTATCCAGAACCTTCCCCCCAACCGGAAAACGAAATACTTAATGCTAAATCATTTTGCTCATGCGCAATCTTTCCTTTACAGCCTTGATCTGCCTGTTATCGCCTGTCTTATTGTTCGGCCAGAGAGTCGACACTAAAAAGAGTCCTACCGGAAAACCGGTAATCATCAATACCATCGCAGGACAAAAGACTATTCAGCCTCCATTTGCATATCAGGGGAGCACCTTGCGTACAAGACCACAAAACAAACCCGTTACAAGAAATAAGAAGGTAAAAAAGCAAGTGCCTCCGAAGGGGAATTTCACCAAAGAAATGATCCGGGTAGATATGAAAACAACTTCAGGCACCAATCTGCGGGGCACAAAACTGACAAGAGAATTGCCGGTTTACTATCCTAAGAGTGAATCAGGCATCTCGCAACAAATGAAACGCGCATGGGATTATGAAACTATTACCCTGACCAACCAGGGAGATATAGATAACTTCAGCACCCTCTATCCGGGATGTACTTCAGTAGGATTGCTGACTATAGACGGAAGTGTTATCAACAACCTGAGTACACTCTCTGCATTAGAATCGGCCGGCACCATCATTGTGAAAAACACATCCCTTACAAGCCTGGCCTCACTCACAAGCCTTACCTCCATTACCGATTCGCTGGTAATTGATAACAATAGTTTACTCACCAGCGTCGGGCTCTCAAATGTAGCTACATTGGGCGGCCTAACATTGCGCGACCTGCCGTTACTGACTACGCTTGACGCCTTCAGTAGTTCGCTTACTGATATTGCCAATGATGTACTCGTATCCAACTCGGCAGTAACATCGCTTGCCGGGTTATCTACAGTTGAAAATATAGGAGGCGACCTTAAGGTTTTGAACAGTAGTGTGATTACACCGGGGCTTACAAGCCTTACTTCTGTCGGCGGATATGTATGGTATGACAATAATAGCCAGATGACCGACCTTGGCCTGGCTCCCCTCACAAATATGGTCGGACTGCTCTTAAATAATCTTCCCCAAATAACCTCACTTGGATCCAGCACTTCCGGACTTTCAAATGGCAACATCGCCACCCTGTGGCTGGCGGGTATGCCGCAATTGACAGACATCACTTATGTAGAACAATTCACTTCTGTCGCCAATATTATATTTATGAATTGCGATGCGCTTACGAATATGGATGCCTTTCAAAATATTACCAGTGCTCCCTATGGCATTCTTGTATATAGTAATGATGCATTGCAAAGCATTTCGGGGCTTAGCCAGATCACTACTGTGGCGTATGATAAAATCGAGATTTCTTCCAACGATAATCTGACATCGCTGAATGGGCTGCAAAATATCCTGGAAACCGATGCCCTCTGGATTACAGACAACGCTGCACTGACATCGCTAACCATGCTGAACAGCAGTTTACAAATCAATAATGTGAATGGGGATGATTTACAAATTTTATATAATTCACAATTGTCTGTTTGTAATGTTCCTGCTATTTGTAATTATCTGAACAGTGGGAATGCCGTAAACCCACAGGTAGATGGGAATGCGGGAGATTGTTATGATTTTATTTCTTTGAGCAACAGTTGTGGCACCTCATCTGATTGTACTGTTAAAACTATTATTGTCTGGAATGGAAGTGTGAGCGACGAATGGAGCGATCCACAAAATTGGACACCCAATCAGGTACCTGATGAATGTTCTATGGTAATCATCGA
The DNA here is from genome assembly GCA_019455085.1 of Chitinophagaceae bacterium. Classification (GTDB taxonomy): domain Bacteria; phylum Bacteroidota; class Bacteroidia; order Chitinophagales; family Chitinophagaceae; genus Ginsengibacter. The sequence continues at coordinate 19,516 of JACFNA010000007.1, read as the reverse complement.
TACCCCCAATGACTATGAACCCAATGTAAATGATAATATCACTATCGGTGGCTTAAGAATGAGTAGCGCTTCCTTGTATATGAATGGATATAACCTCACGGTTTCAGATACATTCAATTTGTACGATTCATACATTGAGGGATTGGACCAATTACATGTATTAAATCCTATCAGTCCAAGAATCTTCTATTCCAGTATTGACTCTTATGGCGAAATAAGAATATCCAACTTCACAGGACAGGCGCAAATTATAACTAATACTTTTTCTGGCACTACCTATATAAGCGACCATATCAGCAGGGCAGCAGACGCCTACACGATTGGAAATAGTTTCTATGGTAATTTAACGTTTACGAACAATAGTCCCTATGGGTCAAATTATCTTGCTAATGGGGCAGCAGCCGAGGATTATATTAACGGCGACCTCACCATCATTAATACCGCTACCGGAACTATCGCTATTGGAATTGGAGATGGCGAACCACTGGTAGTAGATGGGCATGTCACCATCAACCAGGCCTATCCAGGCAATGTTTATTTAGATAAAATCACTTTTACGGGAAGTAATTTTCAGCAACTAACTGTTCCTCCGGCTGGCGGTGGTCTTCAAAGAGGCCCTATAGAAATAGGCCCATACCAAATCAAGAACATCTTTTTCAGAAAGGACGGTGGATACCTGGCACTTCAACAGGATATAATGGTGACCGAACAACTGGTGATGGGAGACGGAAATGGGATATTCGGAAGCCAGCAAACCGCGATGCTCGTGATTGGGAATGGCGCTTCTGTTGTGGATGAAGACCCGGTCAGTGGTACATTTGTGGAAGGCCCCATGAAAAAAATTGGGAACACTGCTTTTACCTTCCCACTTGGTAAGACCGTGGGCATGATGGGTTTTAACGGAAAGCAACCAAATCAAAGCAATTCATTTGCCCAACGTGAATTGTATGGCGATTTTAAAGCGCCGCTCAGTATTTCTGCTCCGGCTGAAGCCACAGCAGAATTTGTGGCAGAATATAAGAGGGGAAATCCTACCAATGATGGTTACGATCTTTCACAAAAAGAAGCCGGCTTAGATGGTATTCTTCCGGATGCCTATTGGAATTTAACGCGTACCAATGGAGCATCATCTGACGTGCAGGTGTCGTTGACATACGACCGTAATCATTATGAAACTGTGTTTGATCACACATCGCTGAACATCACAGGATGGGATGGCAGTAAATGGATTAGCCATCCAAAAGGTGGAACGACCGGAGATAATGATCGCGGAACCGTTTCAACCGCATCAGCAATTACGACATACGGTCCACTTGCTTTCTATGCACAGGATATCCGCACACCTATACTTACCATCCAGCCGCTTGCAGATACAGTAATCTGTAAAGGCAGCTCCTTCAAAGTACATTTCAGTTTAGATACAGCGGCCTTAGAGGGTACTATTTTCAAAGTAGAAATGTCTGACGAAAATGGTGATTTCAGCTCACCATTGATTGTAGCCAGTAAAACAACTTTTGTGTCTGACAGTATAGTAGTGAGTATTCCATCGGCATGGCTTACTGCCGGAAACCACCACCTGCTACGGATGACAGGCGACCGCCAGGCAATTATGAGCCAGAATACTATTGGTTTTACCGTGGCCGATAAGCCACAGGTAACCGTTTCTGTTATTGGCGATGCCGAAGTGTGTCTGAATACCGGCGCCATCAAATATTACCCTTCCGAAAAAGAAGAGGGCGTTACATACAACTGGAGTGTTACCGGCGGCACATTTACCACAGACAACGATACGGCGTATGTGACATTCACGGCTTCCGGCAACAGAACAGTCCAGGTAACACCCGTAAACAATTGCGGCAACGGAACGGTAGCATCCAAAACCGTTTTGGTAAAACCCGGCGCATCAGCGACCGCCCCGGTACTGACCAATACCGGCCGCTGGATTTACGCCTCTGCGCCACCTCCCGCCGACCAGGTGACAGCTATCAACTGGTATAAGGACGGATCGCTGATTGCAGGCGAAACCGGTCTGTCTTATTATGCTTCAGAAGCGGGAACATTTACAGTTGAGTATATCAACGACTGCGGCAGCGGCCCTGTTTCCAATTCCATAGTTTTTGAGAATGCGTCTATTCCACAGACTATCACATTCAATAACCTGGTTGACAAATCATTTGGAGATGCTCCCTTTGAATTAGGTGCGGTGGCCAGCTCCGGCCTGCCTGTTCAATACCAGATCGTCAGCGGCCATGGCAATATCACCGCCGGGGTATTTACCATTACCCAGATCGGTACCGTAACCATCAGGGCATGGCAACCGGGAGATAATGACTACGATACCGCTGCTTACGTAACACAAACCTTCACCATCACCAAAGGAAACCAAACCATCACGTTTGAGCCGATGGAGGATGTGATATTTACCGGATCCTCCAATTATATAACCCTTGCCGGCAATGCTTCATCAGGCTTGCCTGTAACCTATTCCATAGACGCTGCCAATGCTACGATTAGCGGAAAATACATAACTATAACCGGTGTAGGTACAGTTAAGATTACAGCATCACAGGCTGGCAATGCCAATTACAATGCAGCTGCATCCGTAGAACAGACTTTCTGTGTGAGAGCTGATAAACTGGGGCCCATCACCGGCGCTACAAGCATCTGCCCGGGAATCGAAATGGTGTATAAGACGAAGAAGCTAAACGGGCTCACATATAGCTGGCGCTTGAGTGATGGCACCACATTCGCTTCAGACAAAGATACAGTGGCCATCAACTGGCCTGTTCAGGGTACCTACAAACTCTACGTTTCTGCAGTAGGTCCATGTGGGCCGGAGACAACAATAGACTCTCTCACCATAACCGTATTGGATGGCGTTACGGCGCCTGATGCCGTACAGAATATGCTACCGGCAAGTGGTATAACCGACCAGAAGCTGCCTTTGTTCCTGTCGTGGGTACCAGGCAACAACACCATGGCCTACGACCTGTACGTGTGGAAAACCGGCACCTCGCGCCCTGCCAATCCTATTGCAGCTAACCGGACACTCATCAATTATACCTTAACCACGCAGTCGGGATTAGAATATGATGTGGACTACAACTGGCAGTTGGTTTCTAAAAACGGATGCCTCCAAACCCCAGGCTCCATACAAACATTCAGATTGAGAAAAGCCCCGGATTTGGTGGTTACACAGGTAAACATACCTGCTTCTGCCAACTCCGGACAAACCATTACCATCAACTGGACTGTAAAAAATGAAGGCACAGGCAATACAATCACGGAAGAGAAATGGAATGATGCGGTTTTCCTATCGTTTGATACGATACCACTATTCCAAATTGCGACGGCCACCACTGCGGCATTTAATGCATTGGCATTTCCCATAAGACCCCTCCTGATTGGTACAAAACCCAATGTTTCCGCCCTCAATGTCGGGCAGGAATATCAGAATTCAATTGACTTTACCCTTCCGCTCGATTATTCTGATTCCTTGTACGTGTATGTCATTACCAATTACAAGGGCCTGGCTAGTGCACCACCGGATGCCGATCACTCAAATGATACAGCCAGGGCAGCTAATCCAATACACATAACAATGAGTCCTACCCCCGACTTAAGAGTGGACACCGTACAGGCGCCGGCTACCGTTTTCTCAGGAAGTACTGTAAATGTTTCTTACAAGGTAACCAACTATGGAGCACTGGCTTCCGGTACCTGGAATGATAAAATCTATGTGTCTAAAAGTCCGTTGTTTGACAAGAACAGTGCCATACTATTGAAGTTTCCAAAAGCCAATGGCTCTTATTACCCTCACACAAATTTGCCAAATAATGGAAACGCTTTCGTCAAAATCAACGAAAACATTGAAACAGATGATTTCTACACCCGAAATGTGGAGGTGATAATACCCAACTTTATATCGGGAACCTGGTTTGTACATGTAGTTGCCAACGAAGACAAGATACTGTATGAAGGCGCCCTTGCCGGAAACAATGAGAACAACAGGCCTATCCAGATTATGCTGACACCCACGCCACAGTTTTCATTGGGCACCATCAATACCTCGGCCACACAGGTTACCCCATCCCAACAAGTTACCGTCAACTGGGCGGTAACCAATGTGGGTTTCTATGACAATTGGGAAAAGAATAAAGCCGTTTACCGGCAGAATCTGGGAATTTGTGGTGGAGTGGTAGTCGGTGGCTCCGGAGGCGGTTCCTATGGCTCTGTAGAACCGTACTTTAATATGAAACACACTACTTCTTACGGCGCCAGTTATTGGGTGGATAAGGTTTACCTGAGCACCGATCCGTCGGGACTCAACATCGGCAGTGCCATCTATCTGGGCATGGCCAGGCATGGAATAGAGGGGGTTGGATTGTTGTCGGAAAATGATCCTCCAAAATTACTCCACGATACCACGTTTTGCACGCCTTACACCTATAGCTACCCGTACAGTCAATATGTGTTGAATCCGGGTTCTGTTCATCCTGCAAACTTTAACTGGACCGTTTCCTCCAGCTTGCCACAAGGTAATTATTATATCTACATAGTATCAAATGCCGATAAACACGTATTTACCTACATAGATACGCCGGTGGTGCGCCGTAGCGGCATGATTACGGTTAGCTACCCTGACCTCACGGTACCAACGGTATCAGTACCTGCATCGGTAAGAGGGGGTACGCCATTTAATATTGATTATACCATCACCAACACCAGCAGTGTCGACGTAAATGATTTGGCACGAACCGACAAGATTTATATCGGTGACAATCCGGTATTTGACGGTACGGCCACGGAGGTTAAATCATCCTCCTTTAAAGAGAGTATTCCCGCAGGTGAGTCCGCATCACATACTGTTTCCGTCACACTCCCCAACAGTACTGCAGGCACCAAGTATATCTTTGTAAAAACAAACTCCGATAACCCCTTCCCTGAATCCAACACAGGCAATAATACCAGTGCCGGTATGGCAACTACAGTATCCACAGCCTTGCCGATGGATCTTATGGCTGATGGCTTGTCCATAGATGGAAGTGCAAAAGTACCGGGCCCCATTACTCTGCAATACACTGTCCGCAATGTCGGAGGGAACAATTTGAGCGACACGATGGTGGATAAAATCTATATCAGTTGTAATCCGGTATTTAGTGAATCGACCGCAATAGAGATCGGAAGTTGGAGCGGTTACAGATCGATTACTGTGGGTAGTGAAGTCAATGTTACGGTAAATGTTTCCATTTCTCAATATCTATATCTGCTCGATGGCTGTTTTCCTAAGGCAGATGTTAACAATGCATATTTCTTTGTAAGGATAAACGCTACCGAATCAATATACGAGCCTGGTAATATGGCTAACAACATTGCCGGAACAGGAGCAAAATCCGTAGAAAACCGGAATGCGAACATCGCTATAGCAAAGGTTACCGGCGATGAAAGTGCCAAGGTGGGCAGAATCTTTAACCTGCAATGGGATGTTATTAACAACGGAAGTGGCGCCACGCTCAGAGCGGGGTGGTACGTATCCAGAACAGACGCTGTTTATTTCTCTAAAGATTCGGTGGTGAATGAGGAAGCAATCCTTTTGAAGGAAATAACTTATCGCGAGGATGTATTATCAGGTGCTACTCTGTCTAAATCACTAACAGTGAATATGCCCGATATAGAGGAAGGCGATTATTATGTGTATGTATTTACTGATCAATACAGTGTTTACCTGAACGAAATAGACCGCAGCAATAATTTCAACTTCGTCAGAGATGCCACCGGCAAAGCAAAGTTGATTCATGTAGAGAGCACGATGCTTCCCGACCTTACAGGGGAAATTATCAGCGCTCCGCAAAGAGTTGCGATTGGTCAGCCCTTTACTGTAAAATATAAAGTAACGAATGTGGGTGTGGGTTCCACCTATCCTGAAAAATGGTGGGATAGGGTACTCGTCTCTGTCAACACCGGGTCATCGGGTACTGTGTCCAGTTGGCCGGTATATCACACCGGAGTTTTGAATGTTGGTGAAAATTACACAGACTCAGTCACCGTAACACTCCCCTTGTATTTCCAACCGGGTAACTATCTCCTGTTAGCTTCTCCTGACCATAATACCGTAGTTACTGAATCAGATGAGAACAACAATATCAGCGGTATTTCCATTGAGGCCTATCTGCCTGAGCCGGCTGACCTTACCGTGCAAAACATAACCGCCCCCGATACCGCTTATTTAGGATACCCGTTGGATACCATCCAATGGACCATAAAAAATCAATCTGCTGCTTCCGCATTAGGCATCTCTACCGATGGAGTGTACCTGTCGCAAAACAGCACTTATGACTCAACGGCCTTACTGATAGGCTCATTACAAAGGTGGTTAAACCTGGATCCTGCAGCACAGAAAGAGTTCTCAATGACTCCGGTCATTGACAATGTACCCGAAGGATACTACAACATCATCGTTCGTTCGGATATCAAAAATAACATCTATGAAAGCGATAAGGATAACAATGAAAACGTAAAGGCCAAACCGGTTTACGTGTCTGTTAAACAGTTACAAATGGATGTGCCACTCGTGGATACCATGACCAATTCCAGATTTTATAAATTGCTGGTGCCCGATTCGCTCAAAGGTTCCACCATTTTGATAACACTCAAATCCAAAGATTCGCTGACGCAACAAAATGAAGTATATGTGGGCGGTGGATATGTACCATCTGTACTGAAATCAGATTACAAATTCAATACACCTAATTATGGCAACCAGGAAGTGCTGTTAACAGATGTGACAGATTCTGTTTACTATATCGCTGTGCGCTCTGTCTCCATTCCACGGGTACAGCAGGATATCACGCTCAGTGCTGCCGTATTACCATTTGCTATCCTCAACGTACAATCAGACAGAGGTGGCAACGGTGGTAATGTAACGGTGAAACTGACAGGCTCACTCTTTACAGACAGTATGACGGCAAGGCTTTCAAATGGGGCAACTACTATCCCAGCTTCAAGGGTGTATTTTATCAATAGTACGCAGGTATATGCCACCTTCCCGTTAACAGGGAAACCAATTGGGGTGTATGATGTAAAACTCATCAAGACCGATAACTCCGAAGCCGGGCTTGCATCGGGATTCTCTGTGGTAACCCCTGACAATGGCGGCCTGTACTCAGGCGGAGGGGTAAATACCGGTCAGACAGGATCGGGTTCCGACCCCGGTTGTGATCCCGGAATGCTGGCAGGAATGAACTCTCAATTGTCGGTAGAGTTAGTAGTTCCAGACAGGGTTTTTGTCGGGTTAATATTCCCTATAATTATCAATTACAGCAACCCTACCAATATGGATATCCCGGTACAGACGATGGTATTATACAACGATTTCGGTATCCCGATGTCTTTCACAAGAGAAGGTATTCAGGATGGTACCTCCTCTCTGTACATTGAACTCACGGGCAAAGACGGCCCTCCGGGGATTTTCCGTGCAGGAAGCAGCGGCAGCATTACCATTTATACGAACACGCCGCCGAACACACCGCCACATGAATTCATTCACTTTAACCTGAAATAACCCTGTAAACTAAAAGCTATGAAGTACTTAATTTTCAATAAAACACGATTCATGAAGCAATGCAAAATGTTATTGCTGGGAGGGTTACTCTTTACAGGGTTGACCATTGAAGCCCAAAATGTCAATATTCCCAACACTGATGGGCCGATGGGATTACAGGTGAACAGCTATACCGGAAATTTGTTTTTTGAAAGATTGGATTTTGCCATCCCAGACGAAGGCCTTGATATCGCTATTAACTTTTATTACAATTCCTATAATCTGGGAATCAATCGCGGTTTTGGAAATGGATGGGGTTTTGAATATGATATGCACTACAGGATAGACTCCGTCAACAGGGTAATTGTGGAATGGGGCAATGGCCGTGAAGACGAATATACCCCGACAGGCGGTGGCAATTATCAGTCGCCGGTTGGTTTCTTTTACGTGCTGAAAGAATATGAAACCGGAAAGTTTTCCCTCACCGAAAAAACCGGGCTTAAATACTTGTTTGAAGACAATACCCACAAGGGACTGACGAAAATCACAGACCTCAACGGTAATTTTATCAGCTTGGGCAGAACCGGCACACGCATCACGTCCATAACGAACAATCATGGCAAAACCATAAGCCTTGCATATAATGGAAAAGGGCAATTGACAACCGTTACCGACGCCATCATTTCGCCTTCCCGCTCCTGGAGCTATGCTTACGATGCACAGGGAAACCTGACATCCGTTACTGACCCTCTGGGAGCAAAGGAAAAATACACCTACCTGCTCAACGGCCCTGTGCAAACAGTGTCAGATAAAAACCTGAATGTGGTAGATATTGTGTATTTCCCGGGATACGGTGTGAAGGAAATGGTTGGCTGTAACAGAAGGCTGAGCTATAGTTACGACACGGCACAATTGATGACCGTAATTACAGAGTATATGGAGTCAGGAGAAAATCAGGTGAATAAGTTTTACTATTCCAAAATAGGAAAACAGATTTGGCTAACCGCTATCTCGAGTAACTGTTGTGGACTGAACAAAAAAATAGATTATGATGCTAATGGTAATAAAATAAAAGAAACAGATGCCAATGGCAACACGACTTCATTCAGCTATGATGATATCGGCAACCTGCTAACGATCACCAATGCACTGGGACAAAAGGTTTCGCTTGCTTACATTCCAGGTACGGACTGGGTAAGCAAAATTACCGACTCGAAAGGTTTTGTTACTTCCCTGGAGTACGACAGTAAGGGAAACCTGACCAAAGTAACCGACCCTGATAACAGGATATTTACCGCAGTATATGATGCGAATGGAAAAATGACCTCCGGCTCTACTCCGGATGGTAAAACCTTCACCTTTACTTACGATGCGAATGGCAATCTGAGCGGAGTGAACGGCCCTGAAGGATTTCAGGTTACACTCAATGTATCTCAGAGAGGGGATATATTGAGCATCACCGATGCGAACAGCCATACAGGCACTTTGCAATACGATATTTTAGGAAGAATGACACAACTGACTGATGCCCTCAGTAACAAAGTAAATCTGAGCTACGACGCCATCGGCAACCTTGTAAGTTTTCGCAATCAGAATAATGAACAATCCATACTCAAATACGATGCCTCCAACAGAATAAAGGCTATTGAAAGTCCTCATGGCAGCAGGTTGAATATCGGTTATGACGGGATGGACAATATCACAAGCATCACCGACGCTAAAGGGTCAGTAACTTCCTATCAGTACGACAGCAGAAATCTGTTGAAATCTGCCCTGGATGCCGATGGTAATGAGGTATCATTCGGTTACGATCGTAACGGGAATCTCATTACTGCTAATCTCCCCACAGGTAGTACGATTACTTATACTTATGATCCTTTGAACAGGCTCGTTTCCGCAAGTGATGAGACGGGCCCAATCGGTTCATTAGAATACGATGCGAACGGCAACATTTCAAAGTTTACCGAGGCCAATGGCGCTGCCACGACCTATGAATACGACAAACTGGATCGACTCAAAAAGATTACCGACGCCTTGGGCAAATCTATTGAAATAGCCTATAATACCAACGGAACGGAAAAGACGATCAAAGATAAAATGGGCAAAATCTCTACCTATAATTTCGATAACCTCGGAAGGATAACGAGCTACTCGGACAACATCGGCGCCGTTACTCAGGTTGGCTATGATGCCACAGGAAATATTACCTCCCTTACTGATGCCAATGGCAATGTCACTGTTTACACCTACGACGCATTGAGCCGGGTGACCAAAGAAACTTTTCCCGATGGAAAATTCACTGAATACTCTTACGATGTAAAAGGAAATATCACTACCTACCGGGCAAAAGATGGTAGTGTGGCTAATTACACCTACGACTCCCTCAACCGGTTGATCACCAAGACACTTCCTGGCGGCCAGGTATTTACTTACGGCTATGATGCGCTGGGACAAATAATCTCTGCCACCAACAACACCGGAACGGTTGAATTCACTTACGACAATTTAGGACGGGTAACTTCAGAATCATTTAATGGAAGAGAAGTGAAATACAATTACAGTGTTGCCGGCAGAACAGAGACCACCATCTACCCCGACAGCACAGTTGTGCTAAGCACCTACGATACACGCAATAGACTCACCTCCATGCGTAAAAATGGCGACTCTTTGGTTACCTGGCAATACAACAATGCTGACCAGGTGGTATCAAAGTCGCATGCCAATGGCCTGACCTCTACTTATCAATACGACTTTGCCGGCAGGCTCATCTCCATCCATACAGGAAGCATTCAGAATATGGCATTCACCTATGACGATAATGGAAACATCACCTCCATCATACGCGGCACTTCCAACGAATCTGAATTCTTTACCTACGACAATAACAGCAGGCTTATCAATTATAAAAAAGGAAAAGATGGCGGTCCATTTACCGTAAATGATACCTATACTTATGATGCGCTGGGCAATCGCACCGCAGCTACTATCGGCGGCAAATCTATTACCTACACCAAAAACAATCTGAATCAGACGGTGAGTATGAATGATGGCACTAAAACAACCAACTTCACTTACGACAATAATGGTAACCTCACCTTTGACGGCAAGTATTACAAAACGTATGATCAGGATAAAAGGCTGATAAGAGATTCTGCATCGGTAACTGAAGTGATTTATTATCAGTACGACGCTTTGGGAAGAAGAGCTGTTAAAGAAGTCAATGGTGTAGCATCCAACTTTACCCATTCAGGTCTTAACCTTATAGAAGAAAGAAATGCCGGCGATGAAATTGTCAATAAAACCTTTTTCAGTGGTTTCCTTTCACCGGTAATGAATGAAAAAGATGGTATTCCTTTTTACTACCATCAAAATCATCTGCTCAGTGTGGATGCACTGACTGACGTGGGTGGTGATTTGGTAGAAAAATATCAATACGATGCTTATGGAAAACAAACCCGCTACGATGCTAATGGCAACGTACTGACGGGTAGTATCACGGGTAATCGTTATGGTTACACAGGTCAGCAGTACGATAGCGCTACCGGACACAACCAGTTCTACTTCAGAAGCTATAATCCGGAAACAGGATTGTTTGACCAGCAGGATTTGATTGGTTATGGCGATGGGATGGGAATGTATCAGTATGTGGGAAACAACCCGGCTAATGGGGTGGATATCTTAGGGTTAGAGGATTGTCCTCCTAAAGTAAAGACGACTACAACTACGATAGTAACAAAGATAGGTACAGCGAATACCTATACGGGATTTGTGATAACTGTAATCGAGACTGCTAAAACCAGAGAATTCAGGAATACCATGGAAGAAATCACAAGCAGAATGGAGGAGTTTAGAAAAATTGAAGAAGAATTACTAAAAAGAAACAGAGAAATAAGACAATTGTTCGGAAAATCAAGTCAGCAACTCTCGAAGGGGATAAATGCCGCCCGGAATGGGCGAATAAGTACAGCCTCTAAGGCGCCTGGGGCAATTGCAAAAAACGGAAAAGTCATGCGTGCTACCGGAATGGCAGGCAAAGCAAGTAGCGCTCTCGGGGTAGGAGTAAACGCTTATAATCTTGGTAATGCAATTGCTGAAAGTGATGGATCATTTAACCCCGAAGTGGGTTTGGCAACTGCTGACCTTATTGGCAGTGGCCTGGCATTTGTGCCGGGATTTGGTACAGTATTGGGATTAGGCGATTTGATTTCTGTGAGCCTTACAGGAGAATCTATCAATCAACACATCTCAAATACAAGTAACACATACTTTAATACGGTTATCAATTCTACAGTGGAGAAAGAAATTTTGAAAGAAGAGTTGGAGCTTATTGAGTATTATAAAAGAATAGGCAAGTATGATACTTATATAAAGGCAAAGAACAAGATGCGGAAAAAAACCAGGGGAACCGACTGCCCTCAAAACAATGATCCCGGCGGTACGCAGAAACGACCTCCACATTCCGGTGGTGCTGGTGGAACAGCTGAAACTATCACCTCCAACGATCCCAATGAAATCATCGGGCCTGAAGGGCAACCTGATAAGCGCTGGGTGAGTGTAAAGGACCGCCTGCCCTATACCGTTACCTTTGAAAACGATATTTCGGCAAGCGCTCCCGCCAAATATGTGAAGGTGATTGTGCCCGCACACGAGAAGATGGATGTCACTACTTTTCAACTCACAAACCTCGGATTCAACAATCAGGACTTCGCTCTGCCTTCTTTAGCAAACTCAACCTATCAGCGCCTGGATGCGCGTGATTCGCTCGGGATGTTTATTGATCTGGTAGCCGGTTATGATGTTACCAAAAATCAATTCTTCTGGGAGTTCCAGTCTATTGATCCCGTAACCATGATGGCTCCGGAGGATCCGATGAAAGGCTTCCTGTTACTTCAGGACACTACTGAAGACAAATCCAGGAATGGTCATGGCTTTGTGACCTTCAGCGTCAAGCCTGTAGCTGATGCGCAGACACTGGATTCTATTCTGGCTTATGCAGATATCGTATTTGACCAGAACGATACCATCCCTACCAATATTGAGAAGAACGTGATTGATGCAGTAGCGCCTACCAGTCATCTCAATGCACTGAACTCCAGCTACGAAGGCTCCATTCCTCTTTCATGGTCTGGTGTGGATGATCCAAATGGTTGTGGCGTGCATTATTATTCACTCTACTACTCTACTGACGGTACCAACTTCTCATTGTGGAAAGACAGGATTACACGAACTGATACTACTTTCACAGGGCCGGGCGATCAGCGATACTACTTCTTTGTAATTGCTACTGACAGTGTAGGTAATACCGAACAGATGCGTGTCGGCGATATCCTCAATACCTATCTCTCTCCGATTGGGGTAGTGCCTGTGTCGTGGTTGTATTTTAAAGGAACCAACAAGGGTAATGACAATCTGCTGGAGTGGGCTACCGCCAACGAAAGAAATACGAAAGAGTATGTCGTAGAGCGCTCTTTTGACGCTCAGGATTTCAAAGCCATCGGCAGTGTCAGGGCTTCGGGTAATACAAATTCCAACGCTTCTTATCATTACACCGATTACGGTATTGATAAGCTGGGACAACCTATTATGTATTACCGTCTGGCGCAAATGGATATTGACGGACGCAAAGAATACTCTAATGTGATCCGACTCAATTATGACGCCATTACACTGGTTAAAACAATTGTATATCCTAATCCGACTAAAGGACTCATCACGGTGGCCTCAACAGATAAAACACTTATTGGCACCATAGCTCAGGTTTATGACGAGGCCGGCAAGTTGTTGCAGTCAGTAAAAATTACCCACGCAAGTCAACAGTTTGATATGAGTGGCTATACCAATGGTATCTACTTTATCAGGCTGGCCAATAAAGAAGTCCTTAAAGTAATGAAACATTAATCTTGTGGGAAACCCTTCGGCTTGTTGCCGATGACTCTCAACTTTAAAATTACCAATCCTCCCGTGCTGCCGGGAGGATTGGTGTTTTATGGAGGCGGCCTTTGTATTGCCGCAATGTATAGTGATAGCTTCCGTATGTCCTGCTTCTGTATGATACGGCTGATTCTCTACTTCATCACCGATAGTATGATTGAAGAAGAATAAGCCCTGTCTCTGTAAACGCTAATCTCCGCCTTTTGGAAGTCACTTTCATCTGCTTCTGGTATTCTCATAAATTTCTGAGGATTTCTGTCCACCAGCGGAAACCAACTGCTTTGTATCTGAACCATCAACCTGTGCCCTTTCATGAAGGTGTGTAATACATCATTCAGATGAATCTTTACCTCACTTACCTTACCCGGCACAAAAGCCTCCGGCACTACGTAATTATTCCTAAACTTCCCCCTCATTACCTCGGCCCTCACCAACCGCCGGATATCGGCCGCTCCATCAGCCCCGGGAACTACGTCAATAAGCTTGACTATAAAATCTGCATCTGTACCGGTAGTGCTTACAAAGAGGTTCGCTGATATTGGTCCTGCTACTGTCAGATTCTCTGTTAACAGAGGCGACTCATAGCTCAACACGTCCCCTCTACCCATTACAAAACTCTGATCTTCGGCCATATACTCATTGTTTCTCCTGGCCTGTACTTTCCCCGTATAAGGAACGGGGTTAGCAGGATCACTTATATACTTGTCAAATGCACGCAGGTCACTACTCTTTCTTTCAGATAATTTCCTACCCGCGCCCAGATAATAAGTTACCTCTCTGATATTGCGGGGAGGCCACTTGTCAAAATGATGCCACCGATTGCCGCCTGTCTCAAACATAGTAGCCTTGGTTGCATTCCACGAACCTTTATCCTTCAAAAAATAATTAAAGAATGTAGTCTGCAGGCTGTCCTGGAAGTACCTGCTCGTATTGCTTTCGAAATCGTAGGTCGCAAACCGGGTCCAGCCATCTCTGGCCCACGCACCATGTGTCCAGGGCCCCATTACCAGATAATTGTTGATTCCGGAACCCTGCTTTTCAATAGCATCAAATGTGTGCAATGCGCCGAAAAGATCTTCAGCATCAAACCATCCGCCCACTACAAGAGTCGGAACCGTTACGTTTTTAAGATGGCCGCGGATATTCCTTTGCTGCCAGTAATTATCGTACGTATCGTGTTCCAGGTATTCATACCAGATATAGCTGCGATTATTAAAATATTTCTCCGATTGTGTATTCTTTACCGGCCCTAATTCTAAAAAAAATTTATAAGCATCAGTTCTTGGAGCCTCAAATATCGGTGAGCCATAGCTTTTCACAGGGCCACTTCTTTCTTTCCCAAAAAAATTCATAAAGTCAAAATTATCCATCAGAAAAAAAGCGCCGTTATGATTGGCATCATCTCCAATAAACTCATCCGTAACCGGTGCCTGTGGGCTTACTGCCCGAATAGAAGGATGTGCTGCAGGAAGACTGGCTGTGGCATAAAACCCGGGATAGGATATTCCGTATAATCCTGCCCGTCCGTTATTGTCAGGAATGTGCTTAAGAAGCCACTCCATAGTATCATAGGTGTCGCTACTTTCGTCCACATCTTTATTCGTTTTCTTGTCAGGAATGTAGGGGGTTACCTCTTTGTTATACCCTTCGCTCATATACCGTCCTCTCACATCCTGATATACGAAAATATATTTCTCGTGCATCAGCGCTTCGTTAGGGCCTACCCTTCCTGCATAATTCCCGCTGCCATAAGGTGCAACAGAGTACGGGGTTCGTTGTATCAGAAAAGGATACTTCTCCGACTTGTCTTTTGGTATGTAGATAATTGTGTAGAGCTTTACTCCATCCCGCATAGTGATGGTGGTATCTATCTTATCATAGTTTTCTTTTACAAAATTATTTGACTGTCCGGAGGCAGTACCCAGCCAGGCTAGGGCAAGCAGGAAAAGAATCTTTTTCATTTTTTCAATTTTAGGAAATGTATAATCACCTTCCAAAAGTACCATTATAAAAAATCCCCTGAACAAAGCAGGGGAAGCATATCATTAATTCAGCAAGAGATTTCTTTCGGCTCAGGCTCTTTCATCTGCGCTTGGGCCGTACAATCCCGGAATGGGCACATCGAGCAGCCTCAGGTAAACCCCCAGCTGTGCTCTGTGATGGTAGAGGTGATTCAATCCCATTGAGCGGATGAAATACTCGCTCAGCCACATACAGGTATCTGGTAGCATCTACAATTTTCATAACCATTCGGATTATAGGATAAGCAGACCATGAAGCAGGCGCATTTTCAAGTTACGAATCTTACTTTGTGCCGAACCTCATTACAAGCAGCCTGCATTTATCAGATCATAAAACCTATAGTTTTCAAACGGCTTACATACAAAGAATAAATTCACACAAGAGCCCCACTGCTTCGTTTCTTTATAAAGGTATTTTATTGAAACGCTGTTATCCTGCATCACACTTTGTCAACACGACAAATTCGTAATGCAGATATAAGTTGCACACCCGGAAAATCGAATTTTCTATGTATGAAAAACTCTTAGACAGGAACCATAATCAGGCGTCGTTCTTTCTGAAAATAAACTCTGGTAAAGCCTGTGCCGTAAGGAAAGAGGCCGGGATTTTAACCTAACTACAATCCTCAAACGTCATTTACAAAAGTAAAACCATGCAGACAGTGATGCAGGAGTTATTTGTTGTATTTATGATTACCCGTATTAATTCAATTTTTCCGGCCTGCATTTTTGGAAGTGATCTTCATTGAGAATAGCAACCCCTAACTATAAGAACCTCTGAAACCGCCTTCTCATTGCTTCCGGGATTTAACTGGTTAATATCGGTCAATTCCTATAAAGGCAACTGATGAAGATGGAAGAGACATCCCCAAACCAGGCTTTCCCTCCAGGCACAATTTTTTATTTTGAAACAAACCTCCGGTCTTTGCCTACGTTTACTTCCCTGTTCACACCTGAAGGTTTGTTTCGCACACAAAAAATTCACATGGTGATATTACTACTCTAATCTTTTACAAAACTCCCTTCCCAATGATGGTCGCCCGACTTTATGCTTACTTTGTAAGCCCCTCCTGCCAATTGGGGCAGCTTCAACCATCCTGACTGATAGTTCATTTCCCTGGTCATCATTAACCTGCCCGACATATCCACTATCCTGACGTGCATCTTTTCAACCTGCAGTCCGCCTGTCTTTAAATAAATACCATCCTTTACATGCAGGGTCGGATACATGCTTACGATAAATTGTGAATTCACATCCGGACGAATAGCTATGATATTTGAATAGGCTGTAGCACCATCCAGGCTTTGCTGTTGAATTCTGTACTGAACAGGCCCTTTGTTGGAAAGCGGGTGGTCCAGCCAGTGATAGGTAGTGAGTGTATTGGAATTACCTCCGGGGTGTGCGGAATTCTTTCTGCCGACGATGAAGAAATTCAAGTCATCTTCATATTTTCTTTCTACATTAAAATGGCTGTTGTGGTATTCAGTTTGTGTAATCCATTCTAACCATGCAGCGCCATTTTTCCATTGCCCGCTCAGTTTCAATCCCGTTACGGGCAGTGCAGCCGCAGCATTGCTCAGTGTCCATCTAGAAAAACTGTTCAGTCCTGTTTGCTCTGTATAATTCATTGAAGTATTTCTTGCACTCTGCCCCACATTAGTCCAGTTTACGTTGTCATCGCTTTTGAAGAGTTCGAAGGTGTTTTCATCCAGATTGTTTTTTTCTGCATCAAAATAGTAGATGCGCAGGGTGGCATTGAGTCCGGTGTTGTTGGATGGGGTAATGTCATAATAGCGGAGGATGCTGCTGCCGGTGCCATGTGTATTTACCTGCGACTGGTGCCCACGCTGAATAACCGTACTGCCCAAATTTTGTGAAGAAGTAATGACGGCGCCTAAGTTGCCTGGGTTGGCACCGGAGGGTGCATTCAGGGTAACGGTGCTGAGTACTTCGCCGGTACCCGTAGCTGTAATACGGCTGTTTTCATCCTCGCCATCCAGGTAGCCTGTACTACCTAAGTCAATGTAGAAATTGCCCATGTCAATGAGGTTGGATGTAAACAGGATCTTACCAGCCACCCGGATATCGTTGGCAAGAGTCAGCAAACCGGTACCCGTCTTGGCTATTTCCAGTTCTGAAAAGTAGGGTACGGATGCGCCGGATATCTGGTTGTTGCCATTGCCGTTGAAGATAAACCTGCCGGTAGCGGGCACGGAAATGGCGCCGTCATTAATGAGGTCTGTATTCTGCAAAGTAACTTGTACATTGCCTGCAAGCCGGAGGTCAGCTCCCGGAGCAATGTAGAGCTGTGCAGATGCTGTGTGTATCAGGAAGATTACAGACAGAATTAAGATAAACTTTTTCATAATGATTATTTTTGAGTGTTCAGTTTTGAAATAAGTTGTTCCAGTTGTTGAACCCGCTGTTCCAGGGAGGTTATTTTCTTATCCTGCTCTTTCATGGCTTCTATGATTAGGGGAATCAACCCGGAATAGTTGAGACTCAGGATTCCATCTTTGTCTTCTTTCACCAATTCAGGAAAATACTCTTGTACCTCCTGTGCCAGCAAGCCGATGTGTACGGACTGATCCCTGTTTTTATCCTTCCACTGATAGCGGTATCCGTTCAGGGCAAGGAGGGAAGGGAGAATATGGGTAACAGGGAGAATGTGGGTCTTAAGTGTTTTGTCTGAGTATTGAGTAAGGGTTCCCATCAATAAGGCATTCCCATCACCGTAAAGGCTTAAGATATTCCCTACACCAGACTGATAAAAGTTAAATTCTGAATTTGCGGAGGTGTTACTTGAAAGTCCGGCTACATCCCAGTAATTTGTCGTACCGGCATTACCAAATTTTAGTCGTGCAAAATCTGCAACTTTTTCATATAAATATAATTGCACTCTTCCGTTACCAGAGACTGCATCTATTTCAAGTGCGTGCCCCGGTGTAGTGGTACCGATACCCACATTGACATCAGACGTAGCATTATTCACCCCTGCAATGCTGCCCAAAACCAGGCTGTTGCTGGCACCTGCCATTGCAAGAGCACCAATGGCAGTGGCATTGGTCAGATTGCCTCTTGCTACCTCAGCTTTATAACCCAAGGCGGAATTGTAATTACCAGTTTTATTAAAACCAAGTGCGCTCGCACCGAGGGCAGAATTATACACACCCGTGGTGTTATTTTGAATTGCATAGGTACCAAAAGCGGAATTATAATTACCAGTTTCATTAGAACTAAGTGAAGCTTCACCGAAGGCAGAATTAAAATGTCCCTCTGTGTTACGGTAAAGTGTAAAACTACCAAAGGTAGAATTACTTTCCCCTTCGGTATTGGAATAAAGTGCCCAAGCACCAAAAGCGGAATTATAATTACCAGTTTCATTAAAACTAAGTGAAGCCTCACCGAAGGCAGAATTTAAATTTCCCCTTGTGTTACGGTAAAGTGCATAACTACCAAAGGCAGAATTACTTTCACCTTCGGTATTGGAATAAAGTGCCTTATATCCATTCGAAGTATTGGACGATCCTGAAGTATTATTGCGAAGAGACCCGTAACCAACAGCTGTATTTGCACCCGCAGTGTTAGTAAACAATGCACTATCGCCCACAGCTACCAAGCCATTTTGAGCCGTATTATTAAATAAAGCACCTGTACCAATGGCTACATTATGAGAGCCGGTGGTATTGCTATATAGTGCCTCATATCCAATTGCAGTATTATTACTCCCTGTCTCATTCTGGTATAGAGCAAACCCACCAAATGCAGAATTTTCATTCCCATTAATGTTGAGCCCAAGTGCTGAACCACCAAAGGCAGAATTATCCGCACCCGTGGTGTTATTTTGAAGTGCATAGGTACCAAAAGCGGAATTATAATTACCAGTTTCATTATTACTAAGTGAAGCCTCACCGAAGGCAGAATTTAAATTTCCCCTTGTGTTACTGTAAAGTGCATAACTACCAAAAGCAGAATTACTTTCACCTTCGGTATTGGAATAAAGTGCCTTATATCCATTCGAAG
>JACFNA010000006.1 GCA_019455085.1 Chitinophagaceae bacterium | reverse complement strand
CGGGCAGTGGCAGCGATGCCGATGGTACGATAGAGAAATATGCATGGAAGCAACTGACCGGACCTACAGTAGCAGAAATAGAATCGTCAGGAAGTGCCACAACAGCAGTTAGTGGACTGTCAATAGGCAACTATTTGTTTGAACTGACAGTTACAGACAACAGAGGCGCAATGGGCAAAGACACGATGATATTAATGGTAGCTGCAGCAAGGGAGAACAGTTATCAGGAAGGCGTGAAGCTATATCCTAACCCAACGAGTGGTAAGAGCACACTGGAGATTACGGGAGTGAAGATTGCAGAGCGATTAGTATTAGTAATCACAGATGCCACGGGTAAGGTAATAGAGAGGCATGAGGTAACTACGGCAGGAGCAAACAGTCATACAGAAATTCTAGACTTTGGCAAATATCACAAAGGTGTGTATTTTGTTTCTCTTTTTGGAGAGGGTAAGGTAAGTTCTGTTATTAGGGTACTGAAGCTTTAGGTTATTGGATCCTAAAAGGAAAACTATTTTAATCTTCACCTCGCCGGATAATTTTTGAATATCTTAATCTGTTCTTAATTTCAGATTTTCACTGAGAATAGAGGTTACTAATAATTTCAAATTTTTACTTGTCTTAAGTACCCGTTCTTGAATTGTATTTAGTGCTTCCTGGTTGTTTTAGAGGCTTCTTTCGGAATGGCACAACCAGAAAGAGCAAAAAGTTTAAATTCTGAAATTGTTAATTCTGAAAAGAGTCAATTCAACTCGTTCCTAAGGACTTCGATCCTCAAGGAATTTTGATTGTGATAACACAACATAGGCAATCATTTGAGAATATAGGATTATTAAAGTCAGTTTGTATTAATGGCGGCAATGATATGGTGGTATGGAAGCCGGCAACCCAAAGCGCATTAAGGAGTTGAAGAAAGGGTTTATTGTTTGAGATATATGTATGCTAACCTCGCAGTAGGAGTGCGTGATTTCCAAAAAGAACTATTGAAATAAGAGTTCTGAAATCCTATGCTAAGCATAGCACTAAGGATAAATAACAAATTAAGCCTGCTATACTTAAATATTCCTACTGTTAACCGATACAAAAAATCGGAAACCTATAATTACAAAAAATGGGGGCTCATAGCTAGAGAAGATAGTTGTGTAGCAGAAAAAATGGTTGATGAATGGTAGATAACATCTGCAATTTTA
This sequence comes from Chitinophagaceae bacterium, assembly GCA_019455085.1. Classification (GTDB taxonomy): domain Bacteria; phylum Bacteroidota; class Bacteroidia; order Chitinophagales; family Chitinophagaceae; genus Ginsengibacter. Next base: position 38,767 of record JACFNA010000006.1, on the reverse strand, counting down.
TTAGCTTTGTCAACTCAATTTTATGGCTTGTCAAATTTTATGCAATCATAAAATCAAAATAAACCCTCAAGATTTTCGTTTAATCTATTATTTGAATCTATAAATATAAGAGTTACTGTGGAAAATGAACCTAAGACGGTTTCAGTTATGGGGTTTAAGGTGTTTTCTGATGATTTGGCCAAGATTCCAATCAGCGAAAGGCCCTGCAAGGTAGTCAATTGCAGTATTAGTCCAAATAATTATGGCCTGTCCACAAAGGATCCGGAGTTTAAAGAGGTTTTGAAGAATACTGATTATCTGGTTTTGGATGGTGTCTATTTTGCGTTAGCGGGTGTCTTTCTGAAGGGGAAGAATATTAAGAGAAACCAGGGACCCGATGTGTTTGCTCACTTTATTAAGCGGGTGAATGACGAACATGGGAAGGTGTTTTTCCTGGGGTCTTCAGAGGAGGTGCTTTCAAAGATTAAAGCAAGGGCTGCCCAAGAATACACGAATGTGGAGGTAGAGACATATTCGCCTCCTTTTAAGCCAGAGTTTACAGAGGAGGACAATAGACTCATGATTGATAGCATCAATCGATTCAGGCCGGATGTTGTTTTTGTAGGAATGACTGCTCCCAAACAGGAGAAATGGGCTGTTAAACATAAGGGGGCACTTGATGCAGGCCTGGCTATAAGCATTGGTAATGTGTTTGACTGGTATGCAGGAACCCAGAAAAGAATCCATCCATTTTTCTTTAAAATACGAATGGGATGGCTGGTTCGAATATTCCTTAGACCAGAAATTTTTAGGAGAAATATTGGTAATCAAATGCTGTTCTTTTGGCATTTGGGTTTAATAACGTTAAAATTGAAGAAGCAACCACAATGATAAAAGTAGGACTAATTGGAGCAGGGAAAATGGGTATCTCACATTTGTCAATCCTGGGAGCCCATCCCGATGTGGAAATTGTTGGGGTTTCTGATACATCAAAACTAGTACTGGATGTTTTAAAGAAGTATTCCGGTTTTAAGGTGTTTTCTGATTATAGTAAGATGCTTGATGAAGTAAAACCGGAGGCTGTAGTCGTTGCGGTTCCAACCAAGTTTCATACGATCATAAATAAGACGCTACTGAGTAAGGGTATCCACGTATTTTCAGAAAAACCGCTGGCATTAAAGGCTGAAGAAGGTGAAGAACTGGTTAGACTGGCTAAAGAAAAAGGCTTGGTTACCCAGGTTGGCTACCACAATAAATTTATAGGAACTTTTATGGAAGCTAAAAGGCTTATAAATGGTGGCCATATTGGTGACATATTTCACTTTACGGGAGAATCCTATGGGCCGGTGGTTGTGAAGAATAAGCAGAATAACTGGAGGGCAGATCCGGAAGAAGGGGGAGGATGCCTGATGGACTATGCTGCACATGTAATTGATTTAATTAATTATGTGATAGGGCCTATAGAGCGGGTCTCTGGTGCCAAACTGGAATCCTATTATTCCCGAAATGTAGAAGATGGGGTTTATTCATTATTGGAACTTGCATCAGGAGTTGGGGGAGTACTCTCTGTTAACTGGAGCGATGAAACTTATAGGAAAATGTCGACCTCTGTTACTGCTTTGGGCAGCAAGGGCAAGATTATTTGTGATGCAACGGAAATAAAAGTTTATTTCAAATCATCAGACGTACCCGGAGGGTACACGAAGGGGTGGACTATTAAGCATATTAATGATTTTGCAGTGCCAGTGGATTTTTATCTGCGAGGAGAGGAGTACTCGGCACAGATAGATTATTTTATTAAGTCTATTCAAAAAGTAGTTCCAAATGATATAAATACTTTCGAAACTGCGTGGCAGACTGACAGGGTTATTTCATTAATTAAAAATTGCGCAAAAAAATAAGATGGACAGGATACTATTTGGGGATAATCAGTTTTTTGGAGTCAACCATGCATCAGACGAGAAGTCAAGAGCGCAGGCTATTAGATTCAAGGATGACTCCTCGATAATTCGTACACTTGGTTATGCCCAGGAGGCTGGGATTAACACCTTTATGTGTACTACCCATGACAGGATATCGGGGATTTGCGATTATATCAGGGGCAATCCTGATAAGTATCAGGGATTTAAGATATACCCTTGTATGCCGTATGCACACAAGTATGCGAATGCCGTTACAGAACTTGGAATAGTGGGTACATTAAAAGAGTATGTGCCAGGTAATTTTTTCGGCTCTATTTTTAAAGGAGGAGTAGCTTTTGTGTCAAAAGATTATTTATCAATGATGGAATTATTGATAGATGCTGAGATGAAAATGTTTAAAGGTATCTCCACTCCTGTTATTTTTTTGCAGAATGTAGTGACCGATTTATTGCTTGGACTTGGAATGAAAGAAGTATTAAAATCCTTCTATGATTATGTGGCTAAAAAGTATAATGCAGAAGCCGGTTTTATTACGATGAACCTTCCAAAACTACTTTCAGTTCTTAATTCTGTGGGGATAGAAAATCCAATTGTTTGTGCTTCTATTAATTCAGCAGGCTTTAGAATGTCGGGTGGGAAAGAATTGTATGAACAGACGTTGAAACAGGGGAAGGCCAGAGTGATAGCCATGCAGGTATTATCAGGCGGAGCTGTCTCTGCTAAAGAGGCAATAGAATATGTTTGTAATTTACCTAATATAGAGTCAATTCTTTTTGGGGCCTCTTCGAGAGGGAATATTAATGAAACAGCTTCATTAATCAGGCAGTTTGACAGAACGACAGAGTTGTCAGAGTCGAAGTAATGATTATTCTCAGGAATAGTATATATTTAGCTTAATTGCCGGACAGGGAGATAATGAATGTTGTTTCTGACGTGCTGTTTCTGATAAAGTCATCCCAGTCTCTGATTTGATTAGGTTATTAATTTTGTAATCTCTCTTTAGGTAACTTGAAACATATTTTTTAAGCAATTTTCGTGATAGAAGCCAATTAAAATTTTTTTATAAACGAAAATCTTTTTAACAGTACCCACCCCCAAAAGATGCATATTGCAATCATATCTAATTCTTTTCAGGAAGAGTATGAAAGGAACCTTTTGAACAGCCTTGTCGGCAAGGTGGAGAAGGTAGATTTTATAGGTCCTTCATCTTATGACAAAGAAAGTTTTGATAGAAGGATAAGATATCTTGATTATAGAGGAAATGATAAGCAGTCTTCATTCACGGGTAAGTTTGTCCGCAACATCAAATATTATTTCAATCTGCTGACATATTTTACGACTACCAAAGCGACGATTATACATTTTCAGTGGTTAAGATTTCCGATCCTTGATGGGGTGATATTACCACTTTATTTAAAGGTGTTGGGGAAGAGAATATTTTATACCGCACACAATGTATTGCCACATAATAAGGAGAATTCTTTTGTGCGATTTCAATTTAGGTTGATTTACCGGACAATGCATCGGATCATTGTTCATACAGAGTATATTAGAGGGCGTATTCAAAATGAGTTTGGGGTTTCGCCCTCAAAATTAAACGTAGTAATTCATGGAGTGTATGAGCGGGAGTTGGATCCTGAACTAACCAGAGAGGCTGCAAGAAAGTATTTCAAAATGTCGTCCGGCGCGGTAGTAGTATTATTATTCGGTAGTATCAGCAAGTATAAAGGGTTGGATATTTTATTGAAAAGCATGGATAGTCTTGCTAAGGATAATCTTCAGTTATTAGTGGCCGGCAGCCTGGATCCGGATTATAAAATGGAATTTGATGCGCTTGTCGAAAAATATAAGAGCAAAAATATCGTTTTCGTAATACGAAGGATTGAAGATGCTGAAGTAGAATACTGCTTTAAGGCGGCAGATGTTACTGTGTTGCCTTACCGGGAGGCGAGCCAGAGTGGGGTTTTGTTTATGTCATACGCTTATGGAGTACCGGTAATTGCTCCTAAAATGGGAGGCTTTGTGAAAGACATTGTTCCGGAGAAGACAGGCTTATTGTTTTTGCCCAACGATGACAAAGATCTTGCTCACAAAATCGATGAATTCAGTGAGCATCCGTATTTTAGGAGCCTCGAAAGCAGAGTGAATATCAGAAATTATGGATTGAAGAATTATTCATGGAGTAAAAGCGCAGAAGAGTTGAAGAGTGTGTATGAATTAAGTTAGGATATAAATTACAATTAAAGAAGTTAAGCTTATTTTGGAAAAGTGAACCGACAACTGGAACGATATCTGAAAGGGACCCTGATATTCCTTGATCTGCTGGCACTGAATTTATCTAATTTTTCATTGCAGGGGATTTTTGCAAACCATGTGAACCACGAGTTTCTGGGAGCCTACAATCGTTATTTCCTGATTACAAATGGATTCTGGCTTGTTTTGTCTATTACGTTTGCTCTTTACAGCATACGAGTGATATCAGACTTCAACACCTTTGTCAAGCGTACTGTGCAGGTAGTTTTGGTGTACCTGATGCTGGTAATGGTTTACTTATTCTTTTCGCGCGAACTGCTATTGTCAAGGAAATTTGTGTTTTACTCTTCAGTTTCATTTAGTATTGCGCTCTTCTTTATCCGGTTTTTATTCTTAGGATTCCAGCGATATTTCAGAAAGAGCGAATCACTTAAGAAAAGAGTATTAATAGTGGGGTATAATGAGACATCCAAAAAGCTTACAAAATTCCTGGAGTCTGAGAATAGTAATGCTGATGTAATGGGTTACATTGAGAATCCTGAGATTATCAGGGAGCTTACCAATTATCCGATTTTGGGAGATTTTTCCTCTGCTCTGGACATTGCCAGGAAAATGGATATCCACGAGATATTTTATACAGGTTCTATTGGGCAGGGAAGCGATTTGAACGAATTTATCAGAAGGGCAGAGAGGGAATCGATCAAAGTTAAGATTGTGCCCAATCTTGATTCTTATCTTGTGTACGACTCTCACATAGAATTTTATGGTGGTGTACCGGTATTGACAAGACGTTATTCCGCCTTGGATGATGCAGGAAATGTAATCAAGAAGAGATTGTTAGATGTAGTGGCGAGTTCCTTAATTATTATCCTGGTACTTTCCTGGGTAATTCCGATTCTCGGGATTCTTATCATTATAGAGTCCGGACTGCCGATATTTTTTAAGCAGAAGAGAACCGGGATGTCCAACAAACCATTCTGGTGTTATAAGCTCAGGAGTATGAAGGTTAATAAAGATGCAGATAATAAACAGGCTACGAAAGATGATATGAGGATTACAAGAGTGGGTAAGTTTATGAGACGGACCAGCCTGGATGAGTTTCCGCAATTTTTCAATGTATTTCTGGGAGATATGAGTCTGGTAGGTCCCAGACCACACATGCTGAAACATACAGAACTATATGCATCTATTGTAGATGAGTTTATGGTACGCCAATTTGTAAAGCCAGGAATAACAGGATGGGCGCAGATAAATGGCTTTAGAGGTGAGATTAACTCAGAGAGTGATATACGTAACCGCGTTGAATTGGATCTGTGGTATATTGAACATTGGACGCTGTGGCTGGATATTCAAATATTGTTTCTGACAGTTTATAAAGTAATTGTCGGAGATAAGAAAGCTTATTAGAGTTGAAACTGGAAACAGAATAAAGAAATTAAAAAAAATAAAAGCATAAGAAATGAAAGCATGTTTTATGGGATTGGGTTACATTGGGTTACCTACTGCTATTATAGCTGCAAAGCATGGAGTAAAGGTCGTGGGAGTTGATGTGAATCCGGAAGTAGTGGAAAAGACTAATGCGGGTAAACTACATATCATTGAGCCGGGGATGGAAGAAGTACTTCAGGAAGTAATAAAAGATGGTATGTTAAAAGCCAGCGGCACCCCGGAAGTTAGTGATACCTATCTGATTGTAGTGCCAACTCCATTTAAAGGGAATCACGATCCGGATATTTCTTATGTAGAAGCAGCTACTCGTGCAGTGGTCCCACTTTTAAAAGAAGGAGATCTTTTTATAATTGAATCTACTTCTCCAGTAGGTACTACAGAGAAAATGACCCAGTTGATATTTGAAGAGAGACCGGAGCTTAAGGGAAAGATTTTCATTGCCTACTGTCCGGAAAGAGTGTTGCCGGGAAATGTCATTTACGAATTGGTAAACAATGACAGAGTGATTGGGGGTATTACTCCTGAATCTACAGACAAGGCAATTGAATTTTACAGCTATTTTGTAAAAGGGATTCTGCACAAGACAAATAGCAAAACGGCTGAAATGTGTAAGCTGGTTGAAAACTCATCCCGTGATGTGCAGATAGCATTTGCAAACGAGTTGTCACTGATATGCGATAAGGCAGGAATCAATGTTTGGGAACTGATTAGTCTGGCAAACAAGCACCCACGCGTAAACATACTTCAGCCGGGATGCGGAGTAGGAGGGCATTGTATCGCAGTAGATCCTTATTTTCTTGCGGCAGAGTTTCCAATTGAATCACAAATTATCAGTAAAGCAAGAGAAATTAATAACTATAAATCATTCTGGTGTGCTGAAAAAACTGTGAATGAAATAATGAGGTTTGAACTTGAGAATCATCGCAAGCCGACAGTTGCAATGATGGGTCTGGCGTTTAAACCGAATATTGATGACCTGAGAGAATCCCCCGCAAAATATATTACTACCAAAGTGATGCAAAGAGCCAACAGTGCGCATATTTTGATTGTGGAACCTAATGTAGAAGAACATAACGTTTTCAAATTAACAAACTATCAGGAGGCATACGACAAAGCTGATATTGTAGTATTTCTGGTGGCACACAATCAGTTTAAAGAACTACCCTATCGAAAGGATAAAATTATTTTAGACTTCGCGGGTGTGTATAAAAAATAGGCCGGAAAATGAAGAGAGTAATGATTGTATTTGGGACTCGCCCGGAAGCCATTAAAATGGCTCCTCTGGTAAAAGAGTTTCAGAAATACCCGAAAGATTTTGATACGATAGTTTGTGTCACAGGTCAACATCGTGAGATGTTAGATCAGGTGCTTTCAATTTTTGAAATCCACCCTGACTATGACTTAAATATTATGAAGCAGGGGCAAGACCTTTATGATGTGACTTCAAATGTTCTAAATGGCATGCGTGAGGTGTTGAAAAAAGTGGCACCCGATGTGGTGTTGGTACATGGAGATACAACCACTTCTACAGCTGCTGCGCTTGCCACTTTTTATCAGCAGATTCCGGTAGGGCATGTGGAAGCCGGGTTACGGACTTATAATATTTATAGCCCATGGCCGGAGGAGATGAACAGACAGATTACAGGTCGGATTGCCACATTTCATTTTTCTCCGACACCATTAAGCAAAAAGAATCTACTGAAGGAGAATGTAAGTGAAACACAAATTGTTGTGACGGGCAATACTGTTATTGATGCGTTATATTCGGTTGTAGAGAAGATGAAAAGCAACAGGAATCTTGAATGTGAACTTAATGCTTTACTAAAGGAAGCGGGTTATGACGTGTCAAGGGTGAATGAGGAGCGCCGGATGATTTTGATAACAGGTCATAGAAGAGAAAATTTTGGTGATGGTTTCATTCAAATCTGTGAAGCTATTAAGACCCTGAGTGAGAAGTATCCCAAGGTGGACTTTGTATATCCTATGCACCTGAACCCGAGTGTCCGGAAACCAATTAATCAGGTGTTTGGAAATTCGCCCGGGGATAATTTATTTTTTATCGAGCCACTGGAATATCTGAGTTTTGTTTTTATGATGGAGAAGAGTACCATCCTGCTTACCGATAGTGGTGGTGTACAGGAGGAGGCTCCCGGACTTGGTAAACCTGTGCTGGTAATGAGGAATACTACCGAACGTCCGGAAGCACTTGAGGCGGGCACTGTAAAACTGGTGGGAGCAGATTATGATAAGATTGTATCAGAGATGTCTAAGTTGTTAGATGATAAAGAGTATTACGAAAAAATGAGTAAGGCAGTAAATCCTTATGGCGATGGACTCGCTTGTAGCCGGATCGTTAAATCGTTGAAAGAGTACCTGAAGGGCTAAATAATTCTTACTTAGCAGCGCTTTATTTTTTAAGAGCAAGAATTGAAATTTTCTTTTTCAAATAGCAAATGATGAGCAAAAAAAAAGTATTGATTTTACAGGAAGAAATGCCGGAATACAGGGTTCCGATTTTTAACATGCTTGCTGGTAAGGTGGATCTTACGGTCGCATTTTTCAGGCCTATCAAATTGGAAAATAAGATTCACTTTAATACAGTAACCTTAAAAAGCCATCAATTAGGCAGGTATTTTTATCTGCCAGGACTCAGAAATTTTTGCAAAGGATATGATGTGGTTTATTATGCACCACACCTAAAGGTCTTTAATTTCTTTTTACTCACTTTCTATAATAATAAATTTAAGACGATTGCCTGGACAAATGGCACTCGCGCATCATATACACAGATGTTCGATCTGAATAGAAGGATGGGGTTTCTTGATAAGCTTTACTTCATGAATATCAGGAGAGCTGATGCTATCATATTATACATTAAGGAGGCCCTGGAGACTGTAACCAGGAATGGAGTTGATAAGAAGCGGGTCTTTGTGGCGCACAATACGGTTGTGGTTAATTATGAGGAAAGCCCTGAATCTGATAGAAATACTATTTTATTTGTAGGCACACTATACAAAGGAAAAGGGGTCGATGAGTTGATCAAGTGCTATCATGAGGCTTACCAGGGACAGGATGAAAGTATTATACCGTCATTAGAAATAGTAGGCAAAGGAGCAGAACGCGAATCTCTGGAAAATAGTGTGAAGGAGTTAGGGTTGAGTGGAAAGGTTAAGTTTCATGGAGGTATTTATGATGAAGGTGTTCTGGCAAAAATTTTTAGGAGATCGATTTTGTGCATTTCACCTAACCAGGCCGGACTTTCAGTGCTTAAAAGTTTAGGATATGGGGTGCCCTTTGTTACAAAAGGAAATGCAATAACCGGTGGAGAAATTGTTAATGTACTGGATAAGTATAATGGTATTCTGTATCAGGAAGCTGATGATTTGACAGCTTTGCTGAAAGACTTAATTATTGATAAGTCAAAGTATATTCAAATGGGTAAGAATGCCAGGGAGTATTATTTGACTCAGGCTTCCCCTGAAAGGATGGTGGGTGGATTTTTAGATGCATTAAATTTTGTAACAGGCGAAGTGGCAAGTAAAGAATTGACCGAAACTGCGATGTGAGTTTGGTCGAGTCCGTGTCCGGGATGATTTAACTTTAACTCATGCACCAAACCCCTTCACAAAAAACATTACCTGATACTCTATTGCATTTCGCCAGTAATCCCATGTGTGACCTCCCGGGCGGCTGATATAATCGTGAGGGATGTTTCTTTCCAACAGGCGCTGGTGTAGATTGTTATTTACCCGGTAAAAAAAATCTTCAGTGCCACAGTCAAAAATTATTTTCAAACTGTTAGGCTTCAGCAGATAGGTCATATTGATGACGGTATTGTTTTCCCAGTTCTGGGGGTGTGTGGCATAGTCGCCCAGCCTCTTTGCCATATCCCATTTTTCAGGAAAAGGCCTGATATCTACTCCTCCGCTCATGCTACCCGCTGCGCCAAAGATATCCTGATGTTTGAAGGCAAGGTAAAGTGCGCCATGTCCGCCCATGCTGAGGCCGGTTATTGCTCTTCCCTTTTTCTCTTTTACTGTTGAATAGTGCCCGTCAATCCAGGAGATGAGTTCGCTACTTACATAAGTCTCGTATTTCCAATTGGTGTCGATCGGGCTATCGAAGTACCAACTACCATAGTTTCCATCCGGACAAACAAAAATAACATTGTAGGTATCCGAGTAGTCTTTAATCTTTGGAACATTAGTAATATAGTTTGAATAATTGCCGCTGTATCCGTGTAATAAATAGATAACAGGGTATTGTTGTGCGGTGTTATAAGAGTCTGGCAAAACGATTACAGCCTTGATATCTTTTTTCATCGCCCGGCTGTGAGTGAGTATTGTATCCACTCTAGCTGCTTGGGTCGAAAAGCTGTAGATGGATACGAAGGCCAGAAGGAAGAGTTTGCGCATAACTGATTCTGATGGGTTAATAATTAATTGTCGATGTTTGGATTGTCAGTACTTTTAGTCTGTGATTGTCAAAAATACAAGTTTCGCTTTTTTATCAGCTTTTGGAGAGAAAAGGTATGTGCTCCGAATAATATTTTTACAGCTTCTCTTAGCCTTCTTTATAAACCAGACACAGGCACAGGTTGGAGATGTGGTTATACGGTTTGACACAGCTGGAGCCCATTTTACCGAGAGCCTGTCGGTGGGCAATGGCAGGGTAGGTGCATTAGTTTTTGGAGGTACAAATATTGAGCGGATTGCACTTAATGAAATCTCGCTCTGGTCAGGTGGCCCTCAGGATGCGGATGATGAGAAGGCCTATCCATACCTGAATTCCATTCGGAATTTCCTGCTTGCCGGTAAAAACAAAGAGGCACAGGAACTATTACAAAAACATTTTGTGTCAAAAGGGCCCGGGTCGGGGAATGGCAGGGGCGCAAATGAAAAGTATGGGGCATATCAGACATTCGGTAATCTGTTTATCAGATGGACTGATACTTTAACCAAAGTGTCTGCTTATGATCGGACGTTGAATCTGAAAGAGGCAGTTGCCACTACAGTTTTCACCCGAAAGGGTGCGGAGATTAAGGAGGAGGTGTTCGCTGATTTTGTTAATGATATTATTTGGGTAAGAATTAAGAGTTCCAAACCCGAAAGTATTCACACGGTCTTGTCGCTGGCAAGGAATGAGCATGCTACATCTTATGCAAAGGGGAACAAGCTGATTTTAAATGGTCAACTTCCTGATGGAAAAGATAAGGGAATGCGCTTTGCTGCGATAGCTGAAGTGTCTTTAGATGGTGGTAAGATGGTTGCCGGAGGAAATCAATTAGTGGTTAGCAATGCAAACGAAATTGTGATAAAGGTTTCTTCCGTTACTAATTATGACTATGAGAATGGGGGATTGAGCGATGTGGATGTGGTTCGAAATGCGGAAAGGCTGATTGAGAAAGCGGGTGAAGAAAGTTTTGATAAAGCGCAAAGTGAGAGCACGGGATATTATCAAAGTCTGTTTAGCAGGAGTAGCATCTACTTTCCCGAAGAGAGAAGCGTCAACCACCTGACCACAAATGAACGCCTGATTCGTTATGCGGGTGGAAGTAATGATCCTCAACTTCCGGTATTGTATTTTAATTTTGGAAAATATTTGCTGATCAGTTCTTCGCGGCCCGGCCTTCTCCCTGCTAATTTACAAGGGCTGTGGGCCACAGAATACCAGACTCCGTGGAATGGAGATTATCATTTGAACATCAATTTGGAAATGAACTATTGGCCGGCTGAAGTGACCGGGTTGGGGGATTTGGCGAATCCCTTATTTGAGTTTACCCGTCATCTGGTACCCAACGGGATGAAGACCGCTAAAGCGTATTATAATGCCGATGGATGGGTAGCGCATGTTATTTCCAATCCGTGGTTTTATACTTCACCCGGAGAAGGAGCAGATTGGGGATCTACACTCACCGGTGGCGCCTGGTTATGTGAACATATTTGGGAACACTATCGGTTTACACTCGACTCTGTTTTTTTACGTACGTACTACCCCGTTATGAAAGGGGCGGCTCAATTTTTACAGTCGGTATTAATTCGTGAGCCGAAACATGGCTGGCTGGTAACCGCTCCGTCTAATTCTCCTGAGAATACCTACATTATGCCTGATGGCTTCAGGGGGCAAACAGTTATGGGGCCATCGATGGATATGCAGATATGCCGGGAACTCTTTAACGCCTGCATTAAAGCTTCCAATATTTTGAATATTGATGAGGAGTGGCGAAATGAGCTACAGAGGATTATTTCTCAAATAGCACCCAATCAAATAGGCGAAGATGGTGATTTGAACGAATGGTTGGAGGACTGGAAAGATGCAGAACCGACACATCGGCATGTCTCTCACCTTTATGGGCTGTATCCTTATGACGAAATAACTCCGTGGGCTAGTCCGGAGTTGGCGGCTGCTGCGAGGCAGACTCTTCGGATGCGTGGAGATAAAGGAACAGGTTGGAGTAAGGCCTGGAAGATAAATTTTTGGGCAAGGCTGGGCGATGGCGATCATGCACTATTTTTGCTAAAGCAGTTGCTTACTCCTGTTCGTAATTCAGGTATGGTGATGCAGGGAGGAGGCACATACCCTAATTTGTTTTGTGCACATCCACCTTTTCAGATAGATGGGAATTTTGGTGGTACGGCAGGAATAGCCGAAATGCTTTTGCAAAGCCATGGAGATGATGAAGTGATTCGTATGTTGCCGGCATTGCCTTCAGACCCAGGCTGGGCAGCAGGAAGTGTGATGGGGCTCAGAGCCAGAGGAGATTTCACGGTGGATATGGTATGGATGAATGGGAGGTTACAAACGGCAAAGGTCAGGTCGGGCAAGGGCGGTATATGCAGAATGTTTTTACCTGCCGGCATGGAGATTACAGACTTGTCGAATGGAAATGTGATTGCCTCCACTTCAGGTGATATGGTGGTTAGATTTGAAACTAAATCCGGCGCAGAGTATCATATTTCAGAGAGGAAATAGGTTGGCCATCTTTTATGGCCAAAGAATTGATTTATAAATATTAATGGGAGTAGAAATTGAAAGAAAATTCTTAGTAAAACCACAGGAGTGGAATATCCTTTCCAAACCGGAGGGGGTGCTGATTAAGCAGGGCTATCTGTTGATAGAATCATCAAAGACAGTCAGAGTCAGGATTAAGGGAACTATGGGATATATCACCATTAAAGGAGAGTCCAGGGCAATCAGCAGGGATGAATTTGAGTATAAAATCCCTGTTGCGGATGCGGAGGAGCTGATTCAGAATTTTTGTGGTAATGTTATTTCTAAGGTGAGGTACAAAATTCTGTTCGCGGGAAATTTGTGGGAGGTAGATGTTTTTAATGGAGATAATGAAGGGTTAGTAATTGCCGAAATAGAACTCAAATCTGAAGAACAGGAATTTGAAATACCTGACTGGGTTGGAAAAGAAGTTTCCACTGATACACGGTTTTATAATGCCAATCTTTCGGTGAATCCATATCGGAAATGGAACCCTTTGCAGAAGAAAGGCATCCACACCTGACCATTTAAGTGTTAAAATTTAGGCTGGTTTTTTTCGTTTTCTTTTAATTGTGATCACTCATGGAGAAAGGGTAGTCGGCCTCTCTTGTACCTCTTGTTTTGTCAGGTGCTGCTCCCATCTCAAAAATGACCACACCACCTTTCAATAGCGCTTCATGTTCCAGATAATTTTTGGATGAGGGTTTACCATTAAAGGTTAAGGACTGGAGATATCGGTTTGATTTGCTGTTTGCAGGAGCTTGTATCAACAATTTCTTTCCACTTTCAAATGTGATTTCAGCCTTTTTGAATAAAGGTGCCCCAAGCACATATTGAGTGCCGGCAGGCGTCACAGGGTAAAATCCAAGTGCAGAAAATACATACCACGCAGATGTTTGGCCATTGTCTTCATCTCCGCAGTAACCTTCGGGGCCTGAATTATAGAGGTTGTTCATTACCTCTCTTGCCCAATATTGTGTCTTCCAGGGTTGGCCGGCGTAGTTATAAAGATAGATCATGTGTTGAATGGGTTGGTTGCCGTGCGCATATTGGCCCATACCGGTAATCTGCATTTCCCGCATTTCGTGGATAACGGTGCCGTAGTATGAGTAATCGCCAAAATCAGGAGGCATCACAAATACAGAGTCTAACATTTTTATAAACATCTTATCTCCGCCCATTAATTCTTTAAGCCCCCTGATATCCTGAAACACGCTCCATGAGTAATGCCAGCTATTTCCTTCTGTAAAGGCGCCACCCCAGGAGTAGGGATTAAAGGGAGTAGAGAATGTGCCATCTTCATTTTTGGGTCGCATAAGAAGATGCTGTGGGTCGAAGAGTTTTTTGTAGTTCAAAGCTCTTGCTTTGTACACATCTATTTCAGATGCTTTTTTGCCGAGCGCCTTCCCGAGTACATAGATTGCATAGTCATCATAAGCATACTCAAGTGAGCGTGCTACGTTCTCGCTGATGTTTACATCATTGGGTACATACCCCAGTTTGTTGTAGTAGTCAACTCCCTTTCGTCCGGTTGCGTGTGGCCCGTCATTGTTAGCTCCGTGTATCAGCGCCTGCCAGAGCGTCTCAACGTCGTATCCTCTGGCGCCCTTGATATATGCTTCTGCTACTACTGATGCTGAGTTGTTGCCCACCATTATGCCGCGATAACCGGGTGATGACCATTCGGGCAACCATCCTCCTTCCTTGAAATCGCTGATTAAGCCCTTTTGCATCTCAACTACCATTGATGGATACACGAGATTGAGAAAAGGGTACAATGCACGGAATGTATCCCAGAAACCTGTGCCTGCAAATTTGTACCCCGCTTCAGTTTTCCCCGTGTAAGGACTGTAATGTACAATGTTCCCATCTGCGTCTTTCTCATACATTCTCAGGGGGAAGAATACCATTCTGTACAGGCATGAATAAAAGGTGCGCAACTGCTCGTCACTGCCTCCGGATACCTTTACCCTGCCAAGAATATTGTTCCACGTTTTCCTGCCTTCTGCTTTAACTGTCTCAAAACTTTTGGTTCCGATTTCTGAGCTCAGATTTCTTTCAGCCTGCTCCATACTGATAAATGATGAAGCCACTCTGGCATTTACGATGTCTCCTCTTTGTAAACCTCTGAAACCTATCACAGCACCTGCGTGTGTGCTTTGCAATTCGTGTTTGTCTGAAAAATGATCGGCATCCCAGGTGGATTGGTAATCAAATCTCTTATCAAATTGAATGACGAAATACATTCTGAAATTATCGGGTACACTACCGCTATTGCGGGTGCTGTAGCCGATAATTTTATTTTCTGAAGGGATTATTTTTATGTACGAACCTTTATCAATAGCGTCAATTACCACAAACGCACTGTCGGTTTCGGGGAATGTAAAGCGAAATCTTGCAGCCCTTTCAGTAGGTGTTATTTCTGTGGTCACATCTGCGTCTGCGAGATATACTTTATAATAGTGTGGCTGTGCTATTTCTGTTTTATGGGAGAACCAGCTGGCCCTGTCGGCCTCGTTGAAGACCATTTTACCTGTAACGGGCATTATGGAGAAATATCCATAGTCGTTCATCCATGGAGAAGGCTGATGGGTTTGTTTGAATCCTACGATTTTGTTGTCTGTGTATTTGTATGCCCAGCCATCTCCCATTTTTCCCGTTTGTGGTGTCCACAGGTTCATACCCCATGGCAAACCAATTGCAGGGTAAGTATTACCGTTAGATAACTGAAAGGTAGATTGAGTGCCCATCAGTGGGTTTACATAATCGATCGGATCCTGCGCTGCGGATTGGTTTACAAGAAAGATGGAGAAGAGAATACAAGCCTTGAAGAGATTCATGAGCATTATACTTTATTGTCAGAATATGATTTAGCACAAAGATGAACTTTGTATGGGGATAATAGCGCTACCTGATTAGGTAATTTTTGTAGCTGCCTATTCTTTATTCTTAGAGTCGATCCAGATTGTGAGCGGACCGTCGTTAATTAATGCTATCTGCATTTCTGCGCCGAATGTTCCTGTGCCTATGGGTTTTCCCAATTCTTTTTGTAAGTCGTCGATGAGCTTGTTGTAAATTGGAATTGCGACTTCAGGCCGGGCCGCCCTTATATACGAAGGCCTGTTACCTTTCTTCACCATCGCATGCAGGGTGAACTGGCTGATTAACAGGATATCGCCGTTGATATCCTGTAACGATAGGTTGGGTACATGGCTCTCGTCGTCAAAGACTCTCAGGTTTACTATCTTACGCGCAATCCATTCAATATCCTCCTGTGTGTCGTCGTGCTCAATTCCGACGAATACCAACAAGCCTTTGCCAATAGCTGATTTTACTTTTTGGTCAATGGTTACTGAGGCCTGAACGACTCTTTGGATGACAACTCTCATGGTTGGCTATTTAACGAAAAATTATACCAATAATTTACAAAAGTAATTTTTTAAACACTCATTCTTAAGCCCCATAAGGGTTTGCAATTTTGACGCTTTTCTTATCCACAGCCTGTTGATATTTATGAGGTTATATTATGACGTTAAGAAAATATATTCGCTGTCCGTCACAGTATTACGACAGGTTTTTATTTCACTTTCAAAATATTAGAACTTAATGGCAGGCAAAAAGAGCACAAAGGGAGGTTTGACCTTCAACCGGCAGTTTACAAAAGAAGGGGTGTCCCCTTTTGATTTATTCAATTATGAATATCGTACGTCGGTTATTAAGAATCCTTCCGGAGAAGTTATTTTCCAAATCAATAATGTAGAGGTACCTGCCCAGTGGAGTCAGATAGCTACAGACATCTTAGCTCAGAAATATTTTCGTAAAGCAGGAGTGCCACAGCCCGACGGTTCGCTTGGCAGAGAAACTTCTGTGAAGCAAGTGGCTCATCGCATGGCAGAGTGCTGGCGAGCGTGGGGTTCGCGCTATAATTATTTTGCAAGTGAAAAAGATTCGCAGATATTTTACGACGAGTTGGTATATAGTATCCTCAATCAGGGATGTGTACCTAATTCTCCTCAGTGGTTTAATACCGGATTGCATGAAGTGTATGGCATCACAGGAAAGCCACAGGGTCATTATTTCGTAGATGCGAAGGATGGCAAACTGAAAGAGTCCACCTCGGCTTACGAAAGGCCGCAGCCTCACGCATGTTTTATTCTCAGCGTGGATGATGATCTGGTTAATGCAGGAGGAATCATGGATTTATGGGTTCGTGAAGCCAGAATCTTTAAGTATGGAAGCGGGGTAGGAACAAACTTCAGCAGCATCAGAGGAGAGGGAGAAAAGTTGAGTGGTGGAGGTACTTCGAGTGGATTGATGAGTTTCCTTAAGATTGGAGATCGTGCAGCGGGTGCTATTAAAAGCGGAGGCACTACCAGAAGAGCTGCCAAGATGGTGTGCCTGGATCTGGATCATCCTGAGATAGAATCGTTCGTGAATTGGAAAGTGGAAGAAGAGAATAAAGTAGCAGCCCTGATTGCTGCCGGCTATCCGAGTGATTATGAAGGGGAGGCATATCGCACTGTGAGCGGTCAGAACAGCAACAATTCAGTAAGAATACCCAACGAATTTTTTAAAGTGTTGGAAGAAGATGGCGAATGGGAGCTGAAAGCGAGAGGAGATGGCCACGTGATGAAAAAAGTAAAAGCTAAAAAGCTTTGGCACGATATCAACTATGCGGCCTGGCGTTGTGCCGATCCCGGTACCCAGTATGATACCACCATCAACGAATGGCATACCTGCCCTGAAGGAGGACGAATCCGCGCAAGTAATCCATGCAGTGAGTATATGTTCCTGGACAATACGGCTTGCAACCTTGCATCGGTAAACCTTCGGAAATTTTTTGATGAAAAGAATAATGCACTGGATGTCGAAGGGTTTGAATATACAGTGCGGTTGTGGACGGTGGTTCTGGAGATTTCAGTATTGATGGCTCAGTTTCCGAGCAAGGAAGTGGCGCAGTTAAGCTATGACTACAGGACGCTGGGACTGGGCTTCGCAAATCTGGGTACTATTCTGATGATTAGCGGTATTCCGTATGATAGCGATGAGGCACGTGGCTTTGCAGGGGCAGTTTCTGCAATCATGACCGGGATTGCTTATAAGACATCCGCTGAAATGGCTCAGCATCTGGGGACCTTCACTAAATATGCAGAGAATAAGGAACACATGATGCGTGTGATGCGCAATCATCGTGCAGCAGCTTATGATGCAGCAGATGCCTACGAAGGATTAGAGATAAAACCGCAGGGAATTAATGTAAAGTATTGTCCCGATTATTTGCTGAAAGCTGCTGCCCGCGCATGGGATGAAGCTGTTCAAATGGGTGAAAAATATGGTTTCAGGAATGCGCAGACTACTGCTATTGCACCAACCGGTACTATCGGGCTGGTAATGGACTGCGACACTACCGGAGTAGAACCGGACTTTGCGCTTGTGAAGTTTAAGAAATTAAGTGGTGGCGGATACTTTAAGATCATCAACCACAGCGTACCTCAGGCATTGCGTAATCTCAAATACAGTGAAGAGCAGATAGATGCAATTGTAAATTATGCAAAAGGACATGCGACCTTCAAGGGAGCCCCTCATATCAATGATGTAGTGCTGAAGCAAAAGGGACTTACCGATGTAGAAGTGGCGAGACTTGAAGACATGCTTTCCACGGCTTTTGAAATTGGATTTGTATTCAATAAATATACATTAGGTACTGAGTGCATGGAAAGGCTTGGTTTCAAGGCCGAACAGTATAACGACTTTGAATGGAGCATGCTTCATGCCCTCGGGTTTACTGATGCACAAATTGAAGAAGCAAATACTTATATCTGCGGTACGATGACCGTAGAAGGAGCGCCATACCTGAAAGAAGAACACCTGCCCGTTTTTGACTGTGCCAATAAATGCGGAACTAAGGGAGAAAGATACATTCATTATAGCGGGCATATCCGCATGATGGCTGTAGTGCAACCTTTTATCAGCGGAGCCATCAGCAAGACCATCAACCTGCCCAATGAGGCTACGGAAGGTGAAATTGCTGATGCCTACAAGCTGAGCTGGCAGTTAGGCCTGAAAGCATGCGCCCTTTACCGCGATGGCTCCAAGTTGTCTCAGCCACTGAGCAATAAGAGCGACAAAAAGAAAACTACGACTCCGGAAAATGAATCTGAACCGGAAAAAGAAACGCCTCATATCGTCGATATGAGTAAGCTTACCATTACTGATCTGCTTGAAGAAATCAACCACCGCGTTCAAAACAGTGAGGATACGTCTCTGAAGCGTCAACTGGCAAGGATTGTGGAGAGAAGATCGTTGCCTGCTAAGCGGAAAGGATTTATCCAAAAAGCCAAAATCAATGGCCAGGCCATCTTCCTGCACACAGGAGAATACAGCGATGGTACCCTGGGAGAGATCTTCATTGATATGGCAAAAGAAGGCGCTACCATGCGCAGTATGCTAAACTGCTTTGCGATCTCAATTTCTATTGGGCTACAATACGGCGTACCTCTGGAAGAGTTTGTTGAGAAGTTTGCTTTCACACGTTTTGAGCCGGCTGGCATTGTGCAGCATCCTAACATCAAGAATGCAACTTCTATCATCGACTTTGTGTTCAGAGTGCTCGCATTTGAGTATCTGGGAAGAACGGATATGGTGCACGTGCTGGATCATAAGGAACCGGCAAAGGAGACACATAGTCCCGCTGCCGATATACCGACCATCGGGGAAAGGAAGCCTGAACTAAGCGAAGTGAGGGTAACAGCTACTGCATCACAAAAAGTAGCAAAGAGTACAGACTCCCTCAAAGACCTGCAACAGGATATTGTAAACCAGGCATCCAAAAATATGCAGAGCGACGCGCCGGCCTGCAATGTCTGTGGGCACATAACCATCCGAAATGGTACCTGTTACAAATGCCTGAACTGCGGTAACAGCATGGGGTGCAGCTAATATGAAATTACTAGGGGTATATATAATCAGCCGTCTTTTCAGACGGCTTTTTCATTTTAATGCATGAGGACGATAGGATGCAGGGATTTACTTTTCTATCTTTCCGAGCTCTTCAAATACAAAGTCCATCAACTCTTTAATGTACTCACCAGAAAAGTCAAACTTCAGCCCTGCGGCTTTATAGAGTTCAGGTAGTGTGCGTGTGCCACCCAGGCTCAGCGCTGAGATGTAGTGATTGAGTGCCTCGTCTTTATTAGTCTTGAATTGTTTCCACAGGCCTATAGCACCCAACTGGGCAATGCCGTATTCTATATAGTAGAATGGCACTTCAAAGAGGTGCAACTGCTTTTGCCATCCATTGGCCACAAATTTTTCTAATCCCGAATAATCAAGTACGTCAGAAGTGAATTCGCCGAACAGGCGTATCCATTCTGTTTCGCGCTGGTTAGTAGTATGATTGGGGTTTTCATAAATCCAGTGCTGGAATTTATCGATCAACGCAATCCATGGGAAAAGTGTAATTACCCTTTCCAGCTGATGAATTTTTGCTCTCTTAAGTTCTTCCTCATTGTCGAAAAATACATTCCAGTAGTCCATGCTGAATAGTTCCATTGCCATACTGGCTACCTCAGCAATCTCCATCGGATATTCTTTAAAGGCACTTAGCTCTAATTCATGCGCCAGAAATGACTGGATCGCATGGCCACCTTCGTGCACCATGGTGGTGACATCGTGCATTTGTCCGGCGGCATTCATGAAAATGAATGGCGCACCTGTCTCTGCGAGAGGCATGTTATATCCTCCCGGAGCTTTACCCTGCCGGCTTTCCAAATCCAGATTGCCCATCTTTCGCATTGTGCGCAGGCAGTCGCCAAAGAATGGCTTTACCCGTGTAAAACATTCAATTGCTTTTTCGACCAATTCTTCTCCTGTCTTAAAAGGGGCCAGTGGTTTTATTCCTTCAGGCTCAGCTTCTGTATCCCAGGGGCGAAGGGTTGCGAGTTGTAATTTATCTTTCTTTCTGCGCAGCAGCTCATTGGTCAACGGCAGTACATATTGTTTTACACTCTCGTGAAAGCTGAAGCAGTCATCCTTTGAATAGTCAAAGCGGTTGAGTTCTTTAAATTTATAATCCCGGTAATTCTCAAATCCTGCATTCCGGGCTTCCTGGTCTCTCTTCTGCACCAGTTGGCTGAACAAATCGTTTAATGCATCCTTATCCTGCAATCTTCTTTCATTGATCTTGAAATATACTTCCTCACGTAAGGACCGGTCGGTGCTTTCAAAAAATTTGGAAGCCTGCTGAAGGGTGTATTCGTTGCCCTGAACAGTCACAGTCATAGCCCCGGTAATAGCAGCATATTTTTGTTGTAGCACCCCGAGGTCAGCCTTAATAGGGATGTTTTCTTCACGGTACAGTTCGATGCTGCTGCGGACAGCGCGTAGGTAGGTAAAGAATTTTTCTTTATCTAACTGTTCGGTGTATGGTGAGCCCACAAGTTTTTGGTTCAGTTTAAAAGCATAGGGTTGAACCTTGGGTTGTATTTCCAAGACGAAGTAATTAAAGGCATCCTCATACGCTTTGTTGGTAGTGTCACAGGTCATATTGATCTGCCGGCGGCAAATGTCTTCTGACAACACGGCCTCCAATTCACTCATATCCCTGAGCCAGTGTTCTAGCGCTTCGGTAGAATTGATATCTCTGTCGAGCAGATTCTTAAAATAAGGTTCGATAGCCTGCCAGTCGGTCACTTTAAAGTCTGACGGGAGAAAATGTCTTGGGAGAGGGCGAATGTCTGCCGAGTATTCTTTCATAAATATCTGTTTAGAGGGATGCTGAACCAAACGCTGTTCTGTGAGGAAGGAAAATAGCAGGTAGATTATTTTTCCTCTTCACCGGAGGTTTCTTCAGCTGTGGCCTCCTCCTGTACGGAGTAGTCCACATTATTTTTCTCGAGTATGCGAAACCACTTAATCATTTTTTTCATATCACTATTAAATACTCTGTCGAAGTCCATATCAGGATGCACTTTTTCAAAATAGGCTTTTATGGTTTTTGCATCTGCATTGTTTTCGGGCATGATTTCTTTGGAATTTTTCATTTCCAGAAGAATGTCACGAAGATTTACGTTTTCAGAGTTGGTGTAGATCTCGATACTCTCAAGATGAGAAAACTGGTGTTGCCTTGTGGAGGCAAATTTGGTGCTTCCGTCTTCTAACGAACGAACTACAGCGCCATCAGCACGTGCTGACATTAATTCAAACAATCCGGGCATTCCGGTAACAGAAATAATTTTATTGTATTCCATACGGGTAATTTTAAGGGGCGCAAGATAAAACTTTTGTTTCCAGTGGCATAGTACTCCCTGGTATTCCGGGGTAATTATGCGAAGAAAATGCTAAGCTACTGCCCGATTGGAATAATCACACTAATTTTATCCCAAATTCTAAAAAGGTTGAATCAGACGATCTATGCAAGGGAACTGACCAAGCAATACGGTAAAAGGACGGTAAACAATAAGGTCTCTTTCAATGTGTCTCAGGGAGAAATAGTGGGGCTTCTGGGACCTAATGGCGCAGGTAAGACTACCTCATTTTATCAGGTGGTAGGGCTCGTAAGGCCTGATGGTGGACAGGTGCTGCTTGACGATTTAGATATTACAAGCCTTCCAATGTATAAAAGAGCGCAACTTGGCCTGGGCTATCTGCCACAGGAGGCAAGTGTGTTCCGTAAGCTGTCTGTCGAAGACAATATTGCCGCAGTGCTCCAGATGACATCTCTGAGTAAGGCAGCACAGAAAGAAAAGTTGGAAAGTTTGCTGGAAGAGTTTCATCTGAATCATGTGCGCAAAAGTAATGGGGATGTGCTCAGTGGTGGAGAAAGAAGGCGCACCGAGATCGCCCGCGCATTAGCCGTAGATCCCAAGTTTATATTATTAGACGAACCCTTTGCCGGGATTGACCCTATAGCGGTGGAAGATATTCAGGGGATTGTGGCTAAGCTGCGATATAAGAATATCGGGATTCTGATTACTGACCATAATGTAAATGAAACCCTGTCTATTTGTGACCGGGCATACCTGCTTATTGAGGGAAAAATATTTATTGAAGGTACCGCAGAAAAGCTGGCGATGGACGAGCAGGTAAGGAGGCTTTACCTGGGACGCAACTTCGAACTCAAGAGGAAAGAATATCTGCATACTGATGCCGCAGGAAAATAGATCTTTTCGCCTTTTTTATTTCTTCAAAAATCAACCCTTTCCGCCTCACATTCGTAAATTGCAATTAACGGATGAAATTACTCAGCCCTTTTATATCACGATTGGCCCGGCTGCGATATGCGCGTGTGAACAACTGGATCACTTATCCTATTCACTCACAACGTGAGGTGTTGCAAGACCTGGTCACACAGGGCCAGTACACAGAGTTCGGAAAGAAATACAAGTTCAACAGGCTCTTTACCGTAAGAGACTTTAAGAAGCGGGTGCCCATCCACGAATATGACGACCTGAAACCGTACATACAACGTATGATGGAAGGTGAAGAGAATATTTTATGGAATACACCGGTCAATTGGTTTGCCAAGAGTAGTGGCACCACTTCAGATAAGAGTAAATTTATCCCGCTCAGCGAGGAAAGCTTTCGCGAGAATCATTATAAGGCCAGCAAGGATGTGCTTACCAATTACTACAATAATTTCCCCAAGAGCGATTTACTTACCGGTAAGGGATTAGTTATAGGAGGCAGCCACCAGATTAATGTAGTAAATGAGATGGTGCAGTATGGTGATCTGAGCGCCCTTCTGATGCAGAATAGCCCTTTCTGGGGGCAGTGGCTGAGAACCCCCGAATTGAAGATTGCGCTGATGGATGAGTGGGAATCGAAAATAGAGAGATTGGCGCAGAGCACTATTCAGGAAAATGTTACTTCCATTGCCGGCGTGCCGACATGGACGCTTATACTCATAAAGCGAATATTGGAACTGACAGGAAAGGAGAACCTTAAGCAGGTGTGGCCACATCTGGAACTGTATATGCATGGAGGAGTAGCCTTTGGGCCTTATAGAGCACAGTTTGAGAAGCTGATAGGCGCGCCCATAAACTATCTCGAAATGTACAATGCGAGCGAAGGTTTTTTTGCGGCGCAATACATGCCCGGAGATGACGGTATGCTGCTCTTTGCCGATCACGGAATTTTCTTTGAGTTCCTTCCGATGGAAGAATTTGGCAAAGCAGAGCCGAGGACAGTCGGATTGGATGCTGTGGAATTAAACAAGAATTATGCGCTGGTGATTTCCACCACCGGTGGTTTGTGGCGATATCTGGTGGGTGACACGGTAATGTTCACATCCTTAAAGCCATATAAGATCCGGGTGAGTGGCCGGACGAAATATTTCATCAATACTTTTGGTGAGGAAGTGATTGCGGAGAATGCAGAGAAAGCAATTACCGAGGCAGCGCAGAAAACACATGCTACCGTATTGGATTATACGGCAGGTCCGGTTTATTTTACCGAGTCGGGCAACGGGGCACATGAATGGCTGATAGAATTCGGACAGGTACCTGCTGATTTGGAGATATTCACGCGCGAATTAGACACTGCATTAAAGGCCCAGAATAGCGATTATGAGGCTAAGAGGCACAAGGATATTGCTTTAAGATTGCCCATTGTCAGGAGTCTTCCTCAGGGGACATTTCAGAAATGGCTGAAATCGAAAGGTAAACTCGGCGGGCAGCATAAGATACCACGGTTATCGAACGACCGAAAAATTATTGAAGAAATACTGAATCTAATATAAAAACACCGGGCCTTAACATTCCCTTTAACCTTTCTTTAACCGCCTATTCAGATACTTTTGCCAACTTAACGAATCTTGAAAACATGAAGAAGATTGTATTGCTTTTATTAATCTGCACATCCTTTTTTTATACAAAAGCACAGGATAACTCTGAAAAAAGCAATTCGCATCTAAAGAAAAGTTTCAATCTGAACAATCGCCCCGGTGATCATTTCATGCTGCAACTTACAGGAGATGGTTGGAGCGGAATGCCTGACAGTATCAAATCGCACAAGAAAGGATTTTCACGTGGGGTTGGGTTTTATTTCATGTTTGATAAAGTGTTTAAGACTTCACCTCAGTTTAGCCTGGGTATCGGCGCAGGGGTTTCGTCAAGCAGCATCTTCTTTAGCAAGATGGAAGTGGATCTGAAGTCGAAAACTGAGAAGCTCCCTTTCCTGGCTGTGGATTCCACTAATCATTTCAAGAAATATAAGATGGCTACCTCTTATCTGGAAGTACCGATAGAGTTCAGATATACGTCTAATCCCGAAAACTATAATAAGAGCTGGAAAGCCGCAATCGGACTTAAGATTGGTACGCTGGTAAATGCTCATACAAAGGGTAAGACAATGCTGGATAAAAACGATAGCCCTATCGGAAGCTACACCCAGAAGATAAACTCTAAGACCTACATCAATGGGACCAGATTTGCCGCCACGGTGAGGGTGGGATACGGAATTATCAGCCTGTATGGCAGCTATGGCCTTGGTAATATCCTGAAAGATGGTGTAGGCCCTGAAATGAAGCCTTTCCAGGTTGGAATAGCAATCAGCGGATTATAGAAAAATCAGTATTAATTTCAGGCTGTCGTCTTTTCAAGGTTCCTCAGGTTTCTTTCCTGTGCACTGTCTGCTTCCATTTTTCTGAGATTCCATTTAAGACCGATGGATGTGAGGATAAGTATCACAAAAATAATTATCCATAAAGTACGGTACCCAAACTGTTGCGCCAGCATAGTACCTGCCAATGGGGCAAAAATAAATGAAGAAGAGAAAGAAAAAGAATTCGCTCCCATATAGGCGCCTCTGCTTTGCTCGCCCGACCGGTTGATTACAATAGTGGCCAGAAAGGGCATTACGAATATCTCTGAAAAGGAAAATAAGAACATGGCTACATACAACATAGCTTTTGATTGGGCAAAGGCCAGAATGAGGTAAGAGATCCCACAGAGAATGGTACCCATTACGATAGTATTCGAAATAGTCATTTTCCTTTCCAGGAAGCTAACCATAATCATTTCCAGCGCAAAGACCACCACACCATTAAACCCAATGAGAATACCCATTTCCTGGTTGCTCATCGAAAAGCTGTCCTGATAAAACATGGGCATAGTATTGAGTAGCTGGAAAAAGCTAAGACTGAACAGTGCAACAAGAATGTTGAAGATCACAAAGTCCCGGTCGCGCCATGGGGATACACCTCCTCCAGATAATAACTGTTCGCTGTGCAACTTCGCAGGACGCGGCTCGTCGACAGACTTGTGTTCTTTTTTATGAAAGTAGAGATAGAGTACTAATGCAGCCACCAACACCGAAAATGCATTTCCGTAAAAGAGTAGATGATAAGAAATAGCTGCGAGAAACCCACCGAATGCCGGGCCCATTGAAAACCCCAGGTTGAGCGCCATACGGTTGAGTGAGAAAGATCGGGTGAGTTGTTCCGGAGTGGCATGGTAAGAAATAGATACGGAATTAGCCGGACGGAAAGTCTCTACTACAGTACTCAGTATAAAAACGCCTATTGAGAGTGTAAGCATTGAATTGAGAAAAGAAAGCAACACAAAGAAAGGTACAGCCAGAAAAAGACTGTTTACCTGTACTCTGAAGTGGCCGTATTTATCAGTGAGCCATCCACCGAGTAAGGAGCCTGTCATAGAGCCGAGGCCATAACAGCTTAATACAAACCCGGTTTCTTTCAGAGAAAAACCCAGCCCTTCTTTCAGATAGATTCCAAGAAATGGCAATACCATTGCTCCTGTTCGGTTGATGAGCATTACAACGGCCAACATCCATGTAGCAGTGGACAATCCCCTGAACGAGTCCAGATAAGTCCTGATGTATTTGCGCATAAAAAGGGAGCGGGTTTAAGAAGGAAGCGCAAAGGTAAGGCGGGGGAAATGTTGGATGGCAGATTTTTTATCCTTCTGCAATTAATTCATATAGACTTCCTGAAATAAAAGAGCCGCAAAATAAACTGCGGCTCATCAAAAAAAACGGGAAAAATTTTATTTACCAGTTGCTGAAGCGTAAGCCGATCGCATAGGGCTGAAAATTCAACTCATTCCTGAAGAGTGATTTTGGGCTGTAGGTACCATAGATGTTGATGGAGCCGATTCCGATTTCACCTACATAGGCAAATTTCCACCTTTCTAAATCAAAGTCACCGCGGTTCTTTTGCTTGCCACGTTCGCTGCTTTTTTGTTTGGTGCGGCTACCTATCAGATACCCAAAGCTTACACCGGCACTCAGGTTCACCCCTCTGTTACTGTATTCCGGATTAGAGCGGAAGTTGAGCATAACAGGTATGGTCAGGTATTTTGTTACCAGTTTGTTTTTCGAAAAGCTCACTGAGTCAGTATAAATAAAGGCATGTGCTATATCCTGATTGTGGTCGTAAGGGTTAAAACCACCTTCACTGAAACTTAGGTTGCTTTTGAATCTGTAATTAAAGATTTCAAATCCTAAAGCATATTTCAGGTTGAACTGATGGTTGGCCAGATTAAGCCTTTGTCCGATAAGCCAGATGTTGAAATTCGAAGATTTGCCGGCCCGCAATTTAAAGTCCTTAGACCCGATCGCAGATGATCCGGGGCGGCTTATCAGGTCACTATTAGATGTGGCTGATAGATAGTCGGTATTATCTGTCCAGTTAGCAAACCCCAGATCGAAAAAAACTGAATGTGTAGTGAGGTTTGAATTTTTTCTGTTTTTTTGCGGCTTGCCAAGGGTTACTGTAATGCGGTTCTTTTCTTCCGGGTTTCCTTTTTTCAGAATAATGATACCTCCAAGGGAGATTGTATCCTTATCTCTGTTAACAAAAATTGAGTCTTTCTGTGCGAAGCCGGAGTGGCAAATACATAGTAATGCGATGGCTGATAAGGTCTTTTTCATTTTCTTCTTTTCTTGAGTTGATTTAAATATTAGTCTTCGTTAAAGAGTATGTTGATCGGATTGCTTCTATCGATAGTGCGTTTTACTTTCTTGATAAAGCCCCCAAGTTTGGAGCGGCTTATTCGTTCGGCAGGGATATCCAGCACATAGCTGTCAGGGTTGGTATCACTGGTCAGTAAGGCCAGCGAAGTCTCTGCCTTTATCTCTTCTGGTGCGGTCTCCCGGGTTAGTGCTTCTTTATAGATCGCGCTGGAAGCTTTTAGAACAGGGATTCCGTCTTTTATGGTATTGCCACTTACGGTGGGGGCTTTCGCCTCTTCTGCATCCGGATAAATCCCGTCTGCCATTACCGCCAGATGAGGGCCTGCTTCTTCCTGCTGGCTGAGCGCTAAAACTTTCTCCTTTTTGTCCGGAGATGATTCCGGAGCCTTCTCAGCCTGATGTGGTGTGCCTGTAGTGGCAACCAGCGCTGGTGAAGGATATTTCTCATCTGCTGTTGCCAGGGGTGTTTCAGGTTTTGCGACAGGGGGAGGAGTTATCTTTGTTTCGTTGTTTAGTGCCAGGTGTGTGGGCGGGCGGTTATTGTCTGCCAGATAGTATATTCCTGAAATAGCAAGGGCAGCGATGACAGCTGCAGCTGCGTATTTGATGAAGAGAGATCTGACTGTAGCAGCGTTTCGGTAAAGCCTTTCCTTATGTGGAAATACTATTTGGGTTTCAGGCTCCAGCCGGGCAATACCGATAAGGGAGAAACCCTCCTGAGTGTCAGTATGTTTATTGATATAAGAGGCAGTAAGGGCTTTCTGGTGTTCGTTGAGCTCTCCATCATGATATTCCACAAACCTTTCTTCGAAGTTGTCACTGTGTATAAACAGCTCTTCTTCTGATTTGAGCAAAAAGGATAAATCAGGAAGCGGGGTATCTGTTTCAGGCTTCTGCACAGTAAGGAGAATTTCCGCTAACTCCTTCTGCAGCTCTGGCCGGTCAGCTATAAATGCTTCCACCATGATGCGCTGATCTTTCGAGAGCTCATTATCTGCATAAAGCAGAAAATATTCTTCGTAGTTATCGTTGTTAATAATCATGATCAGATCACATTTTCAGGTTTGATAAGAAAGTTCTTCAACTGAATTCGTGCCCTATGGAGATATACTTTTACCTGACTGATACTGAGAGAGGTGATTTCAGCAATTTCTTCATAGCTGTATCCTTCATAGTCTTTCAACAATACCAGGCTCCTTTGTGTGTCGCTGAGTTTATAGATTGCTTTATTAAGGATTTCTCTGACTCCGGGCTGTGAAGGCCTGGACTGCATATTTGCTTGGGAGAAATCTTCCTTCAGGGTTATCCGTTTATTTTTGCGGATCAGATCAATCAGTTGGTGGTAGGCCACCGTGAAGAGAAACGACTTTGCCTTTTCGCTCTCAATTTTGCTTCGGTTGATCCATAATTTTTCAAAAGAACTCTGCACCACATCTCTGGCATCTTCCTCATTTCTCAGATTTTTCAGCACAAACCGGTACACATTATCTGCATAATTTCGTACGCACTCGTTATATTCAAATTCCTTCATATACAGATAGTAATTGTGATTGCCTGCGCTTGTTATGATAGTAAAACGGCTATGAGGACAAAAAGTTACAGCAGAATATAAAAATTCTCTGCCTGCCTGTTTATTATTTACTTAGTACGTTTGCAAAAATAAAACTGATACTACTATGAATAAGAATTTATCAGAAAGATTAGCAAAAGAAATAGCGGAGATAGAAGCCTCCGGACTGTATAAGAGCGAACGTATTATTGAGAGTGATCAGGGCGCAGAGATAACCGTTGGGGGAAAAAAGGTGCTGAATTTTTGTGCAAATAATTACCTGGGGTTGTCCTCGCACCCAAGAGTGATTGAAGCAGCCAAGAAAGCTATTGATTACAGAGGGTATGGATTGAGCAGTGTGCGGTTTATCTGTGGAACACAGGACATTCATAAAGAGCTGGAGAAAAAGATTTCAGACTTTCTGGGTACGGAGGATACCATCTTATATGCGGCGTGCTTTGATGCCAATGGTGGTGTTTTTGAGCCGCTTTTTGGTGAGCAGGATGCTATAATCTCTGATTCTCTCAACCATGCCAGTATCATTGATGGGGTTAGGCTTTGCAAGGCACAGCGCTATCGTTATGCGCATAATGATATGGCTGATCTGGAAGCGAAATTAAAAGAAGCAGCAGGTGCCAGAAGCCGCATCATCGTTACAGATGGCTCATTTAGTATGGATGGCACGATTGCACAGCTTGACAAGATAGTGGCATTGGCTGAAAAATATGATGCGGCCATAATGGTCGATGAATGCCACTCAACCGGCTTCCTGGGCAAAACAGGCCGCGGTACACATGAATACCGGGGCGTAGTGGGAAAAATAGATATCATCACAGGCACTTTGGGTAAAGCACTTGGAGGAGCCAGCGGTGGATTCACTTCCGGAAAGAAAGAAATAATTGAAATGCTGCGTCAGCGTAGCCGTCCATATCTGTTCAGCAATACAGTAGCGCCGAGTATTGTGGGTGCGTCTATAGCTGTGTTTGATATGCTGAGCGAGACCACTGAGCTGCGCGATAAGTTAGAAAGCAATACGAAGTATTTCCGCGAACAAATGACAACTGCAGGGTTTGACATCAAGCCAGGAGACCATCCGATTGTACCCATTATGTTGTATGATGCGGTATTGTCTCAACAATTTGCAGCGAAATTGTTAGATGAAGGTATTTACGTAATCGGTTTCTTTTACCCTGTGGTGGCCAGGGGGCAAGCCCGTATCCGAGTGCAGATCAGCGCTGCACATTCCAGAGCGCATCTGGATAAAGCGATTGCCGCATTTACTAAGATAGGGAAGGAGTTGGGCGTGTTGAAGTAAAAGTGTATTTTAAGGATTGGCCTTTATTAATCTTATTGTTTGGTTGCTGTGGTTTGACGTAGTTATTTGGCTGTTTGATTAGGACAGTTCTTTTATCCCTGCATCCGTAATCAGAATTTTCCTTTCCTTGTACAATCTGCCTAAAGCCATTTTGAATGTCTTCTTGCTCATTTTAAAGTGAGCGTAGATAGATTCAGGACTCGACTTGTCGTTAAAAGGAAGAAATCCATTTTGTGAACGGAGGAGTTCGAGTATTGTTTCTGCTTCGTCGTCAACGCGGGTGTAGCCTGCTTTTCCTGCTGCCACATCGATCAGCGTCTTACCTTTTTCCCTGTCGAAAAAAATCTTCTTTATGAAACCGGGAAACCTGTCTCCTATTTTTATAGGCCGGTAGATTTCATTGAAATGCAGGATTCCCTTATGTGTGTTATTGATGATGACTTCATACCCTATCTGAGTTTTCCGATAGATAGTCAGTTGCACTTCATCCTTTTCCCTCACTGTAAGGTTTTCGTTGTGTAAGGCAGGTTCAAAATATTCAGTAGCGCTAAGCCTTCCGGTTTTATCGTCCATAACTATTTTTACAAAGTATTCACCACCCTTCCGCATAAAGTTTCGCATCTGCGATTTTGGGATAAAGAGGTCTTTCATCAGTCCCCATTCGAGGAAGGCTCCAAAGGAGGTGACTTCTACCACTTTAAGGAGCGCAATATCGTCTAACTGCCCTTTGGGTGTCTGAGTAGTCGCAATGATACGATCTTCACTGTCGTGATACAGGAATACATTTATTTCGTCTCCGATTGCGGTACCTTTTGGGACAAATCTTTTAGGTAAAAGAATTCCTTCAGGGGTACCATCAAGATACACGCCTGCCTCCTTTTCCCTGATTACTTTCAGCGAATTGAATTTTCCGATTTGAATCATTAGGCAAAGGTAGGGGAGCCGAGGGGGATTGAATGTTTTTCAATGTCGATCTGTGCTGCCTGTATGCACTGCGGTGCTGTCTCATTATCCTTTCTTCGTATTAATTTCGCCGCATGGGACAAAAGAAATTAGAACGGTTTGCAGCGATAGCCACCTATCCTAACGTATTTCAATATCCGGAAAACATGCAGGGGAAGTGGCGCTCTTTTTTTGGCAATACACATCCGATAGTGCTGGAGCTCGCCTGCGGCAAAGGAGAATATACGGTGGCTTTGGGTGAGAAGTATCCTGAGCAGAATTTTATGGGGGTCGACCTGAAGGGAAACCGGATATGGAAAGGCGCTACACAGGCATTGGAGAATAAAATGAAGAACGTGGCTTTTCTGAGAACACAGATAGAAAAGATTGCAAACTATTTTGAACCGGGAGAAGTGGATGAGATATGGATTACATTTCCCGATCCTCAACTGCGGCTTTCGCGGGCTAAGAAGCGGCTCACCCATCCCAGATTTCTCAGGAGTTATAAACACATTCTTAAGCAGGATGGAATTATTCATCTGAAGACTGATTCACCGGATTTGTATGTATTTACAAAAGACGTTATAGCATGGTGCGGGCTCGACCTGCTGATGGATATG
Source organism: Chitinophagaceae bacterium (assembly GCA_019455085.1). Classification (GTDB taxonomy): domain Bacteria; phylum Bacteroidota; class Bacteroidia; order Chitinophagales; family Chitinophagaceae; genus Ginsengibacter. The sequence goes on along the minus strand of JACFNA010000006.1, from coordinate 6,817 downwards.
CCTGATGTGCACGCCCATACCCACGTGCCGGATTATTTGTATATTAAGACCTATTACGAAAGCCTGGATATCTCGGGCAGCAATAAAATATTCTACCTTAGATTCTGTATTCCGGAAGGATGGAGGGATAATGAGGAGGCTTTCACAGAGTTTCTGAAATCTAAGTATAAAAATGATGAAGAGAAAGCAGGGGAATCATAGAAGTACAGAAGGGCCGCGTGATCCTGGCAAGACAGGCAACTTTTATGAAGATGTGTTTGCCGTGGTGAAACTGATACCCAGAGGCAGGGTGACATCCTACGGGGCTATCGCCAAATATCTTGGCACAAAGATGTCGTCAAGAATGGTGGGGTGGGCGCTCAGCGGTTCACAGTTGTCTCCCAACAGGATTCCTGCACACAGGGTGGTGAACAGAAACGGGGTATTGACAGGGAAGGCACATTTCGGAACCCCCACAAGGATGCAGGAGTTGTTGGAAAAAGAAAAGATTACAGTAGAGGACGATACAGTGGTGGATTTTAAGAAGCTTTTCTGGGATCCCGCGGTGGAATTAAGAATTGACTAATCTTAATTAATAAAAATCATTATCATGGAACCCAAACAAAATGAACCTACAGGGCTCAGGCCCGAAGGTGGCAGAACCCTGGATGCACCGCTGGTATCAGTCGATCTGAACAAGTTCACCGATATTCTGAAAGATGAAAAGACATGGAAAACAAGTGATCGCAATGCAATTACGGTATATAAAACAAAAGGGATGCGGATAGTGCTGATTGCACTGCATGAGGGGGCTACCATTGCGGAGCATAAAGCAGATGAGGGAGTTATCAGCATTCATGTACTTGAGGGCAAAATCAGATTTATCTCAGAGGCCGGTACGGCAGAGATAGAAGCTGGTAATCTGGCTACGCTTCATAAAGGCCTCAGACACTCAGTTCACGCGCTGGCGAATTCTGTATTTTTGTTGACCATTGGCGCGTAATTAGAATGATGAGCTTCATTGTTCACTAAAAATCATAAACAAATGAAACGTATTATTTCAGCTACAGTATTAATGTCTGGTATGTTTTTCTTCCTTTGTTTTTCATTGGTGGGCTTTTCGGGGAATGCACAGTCAATTCAACCGGAGCCTTCGCACAATTTTCAAATCTTTGTAGAGAAAACTGCTGATGGAATAATGCTAAAGAGCACGAAAGGTACTGCCTGGATAAATCTTAGTTTCTCACTGAGAGATTATCAGGAAATGACAATAGATGAATTTGGGATGGTAGATCCGGATGCTGCTGCAGTGGAGAATGGCGATAAGGCATTGGCAGATTTTTGTTTCACTATCATGAAAACCCGGGAAGGAATAGTGTTGAAAAGCCGGAAGGGAACTGCCTGGAAAGAATTGACATTCAGCCTTCCGATGCATAAATCCCAGGTGATTGACCAGCAGGGACTGGTAGAGGTAGATTAGTAGTAGCGCAGGAGCAAAAGGCGAGGTGCAGGCTGCTGCGCAGAAACTTTTTCTATAATCAACTACAAAGGATAGTACGGCTATGGTTTTAGCTGATTGATTGCTTTGAGCACTTCTGTCAGCTCATCCGGCTTTTGTGTGCCAATAAGTAATTTTTTGTTGTCCCGGAATTCCAATTGCAACCCCTTGTTGCCCGATACATTGTATGCTTTCCCGCTGCCGGAGAGTCCGTAACGCAGACCCCAGCCGCCGAATTCACCGATCGGGCGATACTGTCTCACAAATGACATGTTAATTGCGTCCCATGTAAAGCGCTTGAAGCGGAGGTGGAATGGGAAGAAACGAACGTATATGCCCTCTCTGCTGATAATAGTGTCGAGACGAAAGTTTACAATCAGGATAGTAATCAGGATTGATATTGCAGTGAGAATCAGTAACCCGGTATTACTCATTGGTTTGTCGCCAAATTGCTGACCACCCACCACTTGTTTGAATACACCAAAAAGAAAGAGTCCGTTGATGCCCAGAAGGATCAGCCATATCCACCATTGAGTGAATCTTTGCCGTTCCTTAAATAATATTTCCTTGTCTGCGATTGGGTTCATCTGGATTTTGTCAGGGTGGTACACGTGATGATTGAGGTTGTCGTCATTTATTCCCGGGTAGTTTGCTCATCTTTTGGAGATAGGGTTGAATCAGTTCATTTGGATATCCTTTGGAAAGGAGAAAATCCCTGATTTTCCTTTTTTTGATAAAGATATTCTTTTCACTTTTCAAAGATAATCTCTTCTTTTCGGCAAGCCTGCTGAAGGTGTTCTCGTAGTCTTCATCAGGGATTTGGGCTAAAGCTTTTCTGATGCAATAGCTGCTAATCTGCCTTGCTTTCAATTCCATCTCAATACGGCGTTTTCCCCAGTTCTTCAAACGGAATTTTCCTCCTGCAAAATGGATGGCAAACCGCTCCTCGTTCAGATAATCCTCTGCGATGAGTTTTGAAATGATGTCCTCTACCTCGGCAGAAAGAAGGCCGAATGCGTATAATTTATCTTTCACCTCCTTGTGGCATCTTTCCTGGTACGCACAATAATGCCTGATGCGATTGAACGCCTGCGCTGGAGTCAGCCTTTCCATAATGGGAAGTTAAGGAAAGAAATTTTCAGGGGCGCAATGATTTTTTTTTCTTTTGAGATATTTGGTATTTGTTTTGATAAAGTTCTGATAAACCTTTCGGTCAGTAAATTTTCATTACGAGCATGCTTACTTTTGATAAAGAATTTTTAATGCCTTCGAAAAGATAGATTCTACCTAATACAATTTCAATGCTTTTACGATTCTCGCGCTTTATGTTTTGCGCATCATTCATGCTTACCTGCGGTATGGCATCAGGACAGGCTGTATCTGTTACCATCTCAGGATCCGTAAAGTCCGGTATTTCCAGGGCGGCGCTTCCGTTTGCAAATGTGGTGCTGAAGGCAGAGAAGGACTCAGCGTTTGTTACGGGCACTGTTACGGATGAAGCGGGGATGTTCAGGCTTACGGGAGTGAAGCCGGGGAATTATTTGCTGGAGGTAACCTCGGTAGGGTATGCGGCTTCAGTGAAACCGGTCTTTGTAGGCAGTGTGTCTGAGTTTCTGGATCTGGGTACCATTGAACTTGGGGAGGCAGCACAGACGCTGGCAGAAGTAACCATTGATGGTAAGGCCAACGAGGTAAGCAGTAAGATGGACAGGAAAGTATTTTCGCTTAATGACAACGTAAGCCAGGTGGGTGGTTCGGTCTTGCAGGCAATGCAAAACCTGCCGGGAATCACAGTCCAGGATGGCAAAGTGCAATTAAGGGGAAGTGACAAAGTAATCGTATTGATGGATGGCAAACAGACTGCGCTCACAGGTTTTGGAAGCCAGGCGGGCCTTGACAACCTACCCGCTTCAGCTATTGACAAAATTGAAGTCATTACTAACCCGTCTGCGAAATATGATGCCAATGGGAATGCAGGGATTATAAATATCGTGATGAAGAAAAGCAGGAAGGAGGGATTCAACGGAAAGGTGGGACTGACCACCGGACTGGGAGCTTTGTGGGTAAGGAAAGAGAACCTGCCTACCATCCGGCCGCAATACACTGCTACGCCCAAGGTTAATCCTTCATTATCGCTTAATTATCGGAGAAATAAGGTCAATACATTCCTGCAACTGGATAACCTTTACACTCAGACGCTGAATAAAAACGAATTCGTTACGCGTACCTATACAGACGGCACTATCATCAGGTCGCAACTAAAGCGGAACAGAAACACCAATTTCTTCACTTCAAAAGCAGGAATAGACTGGAACATCAGTGATGATGATTTGCTGACTGTTTCAGGATTGTTTGGCACAGAAAAAATACTTGACAGAGGAGACCAGCCATTCTTTAATGCAGACCTGACAAAGCGAAACAGGCTTTGGAAATTTCTGGAAGACGAACTGAAGACCACAGTGATGGCTACGGCAGCATACCAGCATAAGTTCAAACAGGCGGGCCATCAGCTAAATGCGGGAGTTAATTACACTTTCCACCGCGAGGATGAAAAGTACTTCTATGACAATATCCTTCCGGTAAATTCAGGGACAGATACTTTTAAGCTGATTGCTGATGAGAAAGTATTTGATTTCAATCTGGATTATGTGCGTCCGTTAAGGTATGGCCGCCTTGAAACAGGTTTCAAACTGCGTAACAGGGTTATCCCTACGGATATGGTGTATGTGCCCGGGCCTAATTCAGTATTAGACCTCCAGGCTGGAGGATGGGCTACCTACAGAGAGCTGATTCCTGCTTTGTATGGGAATTATATTTTTGAGACACAAAAGCTGGAAGCAGAACTGGGGTTGAGGATGGAGTATGTGAAGATTAAGTACGATGTGAATCCGGACCATAGAACCTACAAAAGTGATGGTTATGATTACACCCAGCCTTTCCCCAGCTTCAGACTGTCATACAAACTCGGCGACAATAATAAAGTCTCCGTATTTTACAACCGCAGGGTTGACAGGCCTAATGAGAGGGATATACGTATATTCCCAAAGTATGATGATGCAGAAATAATCAAGGTGGGCAATCCTGCATTGCGGCCTCAGTTTACCAATTCGGTTGAGCTCGGTTTTAAGCACACAGACGGGAATGGATATTTTTATTCGGCAATATATCATCGTTTTGCAAAGGGCACGATGACGCGCATTTCAAGTATGGTGCCTGGCGATCCTATTATCTACAATATCTTTCAGAATACAGGACGAAGCTATAACACAGGGATTGAGGCCGTGGTAGATAGAAAGGTATCCGGCGCATATTCGTTTAACCTGAATGGCAATATATACAGGAACCAGATTGATGCTTTTACAGTACACAATCTGTATCCTGAGCCTAACACTTTCTCGGCAGATAAGCAGACAGCAATTTCTGGTAGTGTGAAGATGAATAATAACTTCCGGTTGGTGAGAGGGTGGGATGCCCAACTATCAGGCACATGGCTTGCGCCCGATATAATACCACAGGGAAAAGTGCCCTCCAGATTTTCACTGGATGCAGGAGCTAAGAAGTCGATCCAGCATGGTAAAGGCGAGTTGTTTGTCAATGCCAATGATATACTCAACACGATGGTTACTGCCAGAGAAATCAAGGGTGATGGATTCAGCTATATCAGTAAGGATTATAATGAAACGCAGGTGATCAGAATAGGGTATAGCTATAAGTTTTAGGCCCCTGGTTGTGAGTGGTATGTAGTATGCCATTATCTGAAAAATGCAGAAATAGATAAAAAATGCAAAGCGCCGGAGTGGGGAAGTTTATTATCTTTAAGACTCATTTTTATCATTCCAAAACCAAATTGAAATGGCTACCACGCGTTTAGTTACTCCTACAAAATCTGCTTACGACCCGCCACTGATTATTAAGAGAATATTGGAGCAGTCTCTCAAGTTTGAACCGGATAGAGAGATTGTGTACAGAGACCTGATACGAATGAACTACAGGGATCTTAACAAAAGGATCTCGCAGTTGGCAAATGCGTTGAAGTCGATAGGCGTGAAGGAGGGCGACGTGATTGGAGTGCTGGAGTTTGACAGCCATCGCTATCTGGAACTGTATTTCGCAGTGCCTATGATTGGCGCTGTGTTGCATACAATTAATTATCGCCTGTCGCCTGAACAGATAGCCTATACCATGAATCATGCGGAAGATAAGGTTGTATTCTGCCATAAGACGCTCTTACCGTTGATTACTGCATTGAGACCCTCATTACAAACAGTGGAGAAGTATGTGGTGATGAAAGATGATGCAGATATGCCGGGTGACGCTTCCTTTCTCAGTGGTGAGTATGAAACGTTGCTTGCGGGACAGTCTGATGAGTATGATTTTCCGGAATTAGGCGAGCATACGATGGCATCGCTCTTTTATACTACAGGAACAACCGGATTGCCTAAGGGGGTTTGCTTCTCGCATCGCCAGTTGGTACTGCACACGCTGGGTCTTGTTTCTTCCATGAGTGCCATAGAATCGCCTGTCAGGATTCATTCCACAGACGTGTATATGCCCATCACTCCCATGTTTCACGTACATGCATGGGGTATGCCTTATGTAGCCACTATGCTTGGTATGAAGCAGGTGTATCCGGGGCCTTATGAACCGGAGATGCTGATGAAGCTGATACTTGGCCACAGGGTAAGTTTTTCGCATTGTGTGCCTACAATTCTGGGAATGCTGGTGAACAACCCGAAGGTGAAGGCATTGGATCTTTCATTTTTCAGAGTGATCATTGGAGGGTCTGCCCTTCCGCGGGGATTGGCTCAGGCAGCGCTTGAACTGGGTATTGATATCATTTCCGGATACGGAATGTCAGAGACTTGTCCCGTGCTTACGATTGCCTACCTTACAAAAGAGATGAAAGAAAAGATGAGCAAAGAGGAAGAAGTAGGAGAGCGAATCAAAACCGGCCGGCCTGTATTATTTGTAGATCTCAAGCTTATGGACGATGAAGGAAAATTCCTTCCATTTGACGGAAAGACAATCGGAGAAATTGTAGTGCGGGCACCGTGGCTCACGCAAACTTATTATAAGGAGGAAGAGAGGAGTGAAGACCTGTGGAAATATGGTTATATGCATACCGGGGATATGGCGTATGTGGAGCCGGGTGGTACCGTAGTGATTGTGGATCGAAAGAAGGATGTGATTAAGTCAGGGGGCGAGTGGATATCGTCTCTGGCGCTCGAAAGTATTATTTCAGGCCTGTCGGGTGTGAAAGAAACTGCGGTAGTGGGCATCCCTGACCCTAAGTGGGATGAACGCCCTCTTGCCTTAGTTGTCCTGAATGAGGGAGCCGCT